>NZ_JBRCHD010000039.1:0-22961 GCF_053489755.1 Rhodoflexus sp. | reverse complement strand
TTGAATCAACGGATAGGCATAGCGAAAACCCTCCTCTGTGTGGTTGTGAAAAAGCGTGTGTTCATAGCCGGCGGCATGAGCCACAGCGCCGCGAAATAGGGGAATATCGCGTCCGTCAAGTTCGGTATCGAAACTGATGCGCAGGTAAGGTAAAGCGAGTAACATAAGATTCGAGTTTAAGGTTTAATTCCCTTATCCGTTAAAGGTTCCTTACACTACGCGACTTTTTCTACTACCTTTAACAGCCACAAGATGCGGTAATGTAGAAAGGACAACTCTTTTCTGCAAGTTTTTAGGGTGTATTTTTTTATACTTGAGGTGCTATCTATGTTATTTATGTAGTCAATGCAGGATTTTAATATTAATTTGACCTGATAGAACACTTAAATGCCTGAATCATAAGCCAAAACATGCCTCATGAGAAAATCATATGCTATTTTTTATGTATAAGAGTTGCATTAAATGATAGATAATAAGACAGCAACGGGGTTTGTCAAAATTTTTGCCATTGAAATAGATCAATCTACAACAGATAAGTCCTATATAACTTAGTACAACGTTTCCCGCAAACAATCACCATTAAAGAATGGTTAGCGCTCACGTACAATGTAACGTTTAAAGCAACGCAACATGCCCAGAAGAACGTCTATGAATGATGTACAGGAACTGGAACATCTCAATGAGTTGGATCGGATTGTGAAAGACAAGCGGAATGCAAAAAGAGCAGATGCAAAAAAAGAACGCAGAAACCGCCATTACGTCAAAGTATTGATCAAGCACCAGTTGAAGCACCTGACGATCCGTCGCAGGACAAATAACACCTGCGACTTTTCAATCGCTATTTCATCACTACACTGCCCTCGCGATTCTCAATAGCAATGCTGCGTTTGGGGCTGCCTTCTGTCCAGACGATACGCGAATGTCCTTTGGCGGCTTCAAAAGGCTGGCGCTCGTGGCGAAGCAGCCGCTCGGGAGCCTGCCACTTTTCGGGGCGCACGACCAGCTCGTAGCGGGTGTCGGAGGGCAGATTGTCCAAGCGAATGTCCGTAGAACGCGCCATGATGTCCAGCGTTAGTAGCGAAGGACGCAACTGGTTGATAATCAGGCTGCCAAATTGCGTTTCCAGATTACTCTCTGTGCTGAGTTGCTGAATTTCCAGCTTGCTGAAATGCGTTTTTCCGTTGAGTTTACCTACTTTTTTGACAATTGCTTGATCGTTGCGCGAGTCTAACCAGAGGTTAGCAACTGAGTCTAATTCTATGGTTGCGCCGTTGGAATGGAGGTTAAATTCGCCGCCGCGCTCCAATTTCATGCTGCCCTGTCGTAGGTGAACGGTACCTTTTAGCAGCTGGCGAGCAAAGATTTCGCCGTAGCTGATGTCTAACTGCGCCGCATTGAGGCGGTCTGCCTTAAAGTCGCCGTAGAACAGGTTCGCCGTTACTTTGTTGGTAAAATTGCCCGCCAGTTCGGTATTGCCGTAGCGATTTTCTATCATCGGCAGAGCAGCCTGCGGCATTCGCACTTTGAGCACGACTTTGAGGTTGTTTTGGTCAATGTTGATGCTGCTGCCCGATGAGGCTTTGGGTGTCGTTCCGCTGCCTGCAAAGGACTGCACCAGCCCGTTCATAATGTTGCCGAAACCGCTGTTTTCCTCTTTTCTTGCTACTGCTTGCTCCTGCGCGATGTCCAATCGCAGGTTGAGTCGCTGCGGGCTGTGGTCGTATTTGAGCGCCACGCGTTCCAATATGCGGTTGGCTTCGGCGACGTTCGCACCGCTCGCCGTGATTTCCGCCTCTACTGTCACAGAGTCTTTCGTCCAGCCCGTAATGATGATGTGCGCATATTTCAGGTTCAACTGCGCGGTCAGTTCGGGTTGCGCCTTGAAATCAAAGGCTAACTTTTTAGACACACGCACCTCTTTTGCATCGGTTTTGCCGTCGGTTTCGTTGGTGGGCTTTGCCGCTGCCGAAACAGACAGCCAAAGCGCCAGCAATGCCCAACTACAATTGCATATCAGCTTTTTCATCGTTTTGCTTTTGTTCTATTTCGTTCAGGATTCGCTCCAAGAGTTGCAGGCGGCTGCGGTAATTTTCCACCATCGCCTTGACGATTTGCGCGTTGTCGGCATTGTCGCGCAGGTCTTTTGACAGGGTTTCATAGTCCTGTTCCAATAAGGCAAGGTCTTGCAATAAAGCCGCTGTGAGGCTCTTGTCGCCGAGTTGTTCCAATCGCTGCACTTTGGCAACAATCATGGGGCGAAAATATTCCTCTGCCTGTTGCAATTCGGGATAGTCTGCCCAGGCGGTTGCGGCGGCTTGGTCTGCGGGCTGCCACCGTTGCAGCGCAAAAATGCCTGCCATCAGCAAAACAACAACTGCCGCAGCTATGCGCATCAGCGGTTTGAGCCACAGGCGGCGCCTCGGCTGCTGTGCGGGCGTTTCCGCATTTTCCAATCGGTCTAAATCGGCTGCAATGCGCTCCCACAAAAAGTCGGGGGCTTGTAGCGTCTCCGTCTCTTTTAGGTGCTGCTGCACCAGTGTTTTTAATTTATCTTCCATAGTGCTGTTTTTTCTTCGGTGATGATTTCGCGCAAACGCTTCCGTGCCTTGCTGTACTGCGCTTTGGAAGTGGACTCTGTAACATTCAGAATTTCAGCAATTTCTGCGTGGTCGTAGCCTTCAAAAAGGTATAGATTCAGTACGATGCGCGCTCCTTCGGGCAGTTTGTTCATGCAGCGCCGTACCAGATTGATTTCCCACTCAATTTCGCTCTCGTCTGCCTCAGGTTCATCGGGAATATGTGCCAGTTTGCGTTCTTCTACGTTCATTGTCAGCAACTTGCGCTTTTGTAGCGCGTTGATGCAACGATTAATCACAATGCGTTTGAGCCATGAGCCAAAAGCAGCATCAAAACGGAAGGTGTGCAGCTTGGTAAAAGCATCTACAAATGCCTCCTGCAATACGTCCTGCGCGTCTTCTTCGCTTTTGAGCATCCGATAGCAAACGTTGTACATCGCATCGGAATAGAGTTTATAGATCTGAAACTGCGCCTTTCGGTCATTTTCCAGACATCGCTCAATTAAATATCGGTGTATATCGGCAGTAACAGTTTCCAATGCGCATCATCAGGGTTTATGATCAAAGACAGCAGGCACTGCAAAAGGTTGCCAAGTGTTCAAAAAAATAAAAGCCTCTCCGAAAAAGAAAGGCTTTCATATTGAACTGGAACGGGCAGCACTACCCTATCTCTATCACTACATTTTCGCTGAGTGGGTGCGATACGCAAGTAAGTACGTAGCCCTCCTTAATTTCCTTTTCGGAAAGTCCCTCGTCTTCGTCCATTTTGACTTCGCCCGATTTTCTGTGTCCGCGACAAGCCGTACACAGCCCGCTTTGGCAGGAATAAGGCATGTCCAAACCGGCATCCAAACCGGCATCTAGAATAGATTGGGTAGGTTTTACGGTTATCTGATACTCGTCGCCGTCGAGGATGATCGTAACCTGCTGCTCTACAATGCCGGAGGCTTTTAATGTAGCCTCGTCCTTAGCCTCTTCGGCAACCGGACTGAAGAAACTTTCGCGGTGGATGCGCTCTTTGGGTACTTTGAGGTAGTGCAGCGCTTCCGTTACCTGATCCATCATACCTTCGGGGCCGCACATAAAATATTCCGTTTTATCAGCATCAAACTTTGGCAAAAGATTCAACACATTGATTACTAAGTTTTTATCTATACGGCCTTTGTATCCGTGCCAATCGTTGTCTTCGGCGCGGCTCAATACATGCACTACCTTGAATCGCTCGCCGTATTTCTTCTGCATCTCCTCTAGTTTCCGGCGAAAAATGACCGTTTCCATTGTTTTATTGCCGTAGATCAGCGAAACCAAACTTTGTGGTTCTACCGACAAAATGCTTTTGGCGATTGACATTAGCGGTGTAATGCCGCTGCCGCTGCCAAACAGTACCACATGTCGCTTCAGGCTTGGATCAGGCTCTAAGCAGAAATTACCCATCGGCTCCAAAACGTCCACATAATCGCCTACTTTGATATGATCGTTGACATAGTTAGAAACCAATCCACCTTCCACGCGCTTGATAGAAACAGAAAGTGTGTCATCTACATGCGGCGAACTGCTCATCGAGTAGGCGCGGCGCACACTTTTGCCATTGATCGTCAGGATCAGGGTCAAAAACTGGCCGGGCTTATATTTAATTTTGCTGAAAAGCGGTTGTTTGAGGTGCAGTGTTACGGTGTCTTCTGTTTCCTGCGTAATATCTTTTACCTTGAGGTTGTACTGTTTCATGTGCAAGCAATTACAATTTTTTCAAAATAACGGGGCTAATTGTGCGATACCTTCAAAATTAAATAAATAACCCAAATCCTTTTGTAATTGTTCGGAAAGGAATTTTTTTAATTAAATGTGTATTTAGAACAATTTTAAATAGTTATTTGTTAGTAACTTTGCATGCGTCTATGACTTTTTAACACAACCGAAAGCATATGGATCAGAGCAATCAGATTTTAGAGGACTTCACCAATTCGGAATATAAATATGGTTTCGTCAGCAACTTCGAGACAGAAGAAGCGCCCAAAGGGCTGAGTGAAGACATTATTCGCTTTATTTCTGCTAAAAAAGAAGAGCCTGAGTGGATGACCGAATGGCGTTTAAAAGCATATCGCCAATGGCTGACCATGAAAGAACCCAAGTGGCCTAACGTTAGCTATCCGGCGATAGATTTCAATGATATTATCTACTATTCTGCACCCAAGAAAACTGCCAAATACAATAGTTTAGACGAAGTTGATCCTGAATTGCTGGCAACTTTTGAAAAACTGGGTATCTCTCTTTCTGAGCAAAAACGCCTGACAGGGGTAGCCATTGACGCGGTTATTGACAGCGTTTCGGTAGCTACTACTTTTAAGGAAACCCTCGCCGAACTGGGCATTATTTTCTGCTCGATGAGCGAAGCTATCCGCGAACACCCCGAACTGGTGCGCAAATACATCGGCTCGGTAGTTCCTGTAAGCGACAACTACTATGCAGCTCTAAACTCTGCTGTTTTCAGCGATGGTTCGTTCTGCTACATTCCCAAAGGGGTACGCTGCCCGATGGAGCTTTCTACTTATTTCCGCATCAATGCAGCTAACACAGGGCAGTTTGAGCGAACGCTGATCGTTGCCGATGAGGCTTCTTATGTTAGCTATTTGGAAGGCTGCACCGCTCCCATGCGCGACGAGAACCAACTGCACGCCGCTGTAGTAGAAATCGTAGCAATGAAAGACGCTGAAGTGAAGTACTCAACTGTACAGAACTGGTATCCCGGCGACAAAGAAGGCAAAGGCGGCATTTACAACTTCGTAACCAAGCGCGGCATTTGCCTTGGCGATAACTCTAAAATTTCATGGACGCAGGTAGAAACAGGTTCTGCTATCACATGGAAGTACCCAAGTTGTATCCTGAAAGGCGATAATTCTGTTGGCGAGTTCTACTCTGTAGCCATCACCAACAACCGCCAGCAAGCCGATACAGGCACCAAAATGATCCATATCGGCAAAAATACCCGCAGCCGCATTGTTTCTAAAGGTATTTCTGCCGGACAAAGCCAAAACTCCTATCGCGGACTGGTGCAAATCAGCAAGCGCGCGGAAAATGCCCGCAACTTCTCTCAATGCGACTCGCTGCTGATGGGCGATAAGTGCGGCGCGCATACTTTCCCCTATATTGAGGTAGAAAATAAAACTGCCAAAGTAGAGCATGAAGCAACAACTTCAAAGATCGGCGAAGACCAGATTTTCTATTGTAACCAGCGTGGTATTGATACTGAAGAGGCTGTGGCCCTGATCGTAAACGGCTACTGCAAAGAAGTGCTGAACCAGTTGCCAATGGAATTTGCCGTAGAAGCACAAAAGTTGCTTGCCATCAGTCTTGAAGGCAGCGTAGGCTAACAAAAGTAAAGTGTTTTTGATAAATAAATGTAGCCTCCTCGCAGCAATGCGGGAGGTTTTTTTATGTAACTTAAAGCCACAGGCATACACTACCTTCGCGTAATTATCTTTAGCAAAACCACAACACTCATCCTCTCTACCTTAGCAGCAGCCTATTAATTTTAATCAACATGCAGCCCTTCCTGCTCAAACCCGGCATGACTATTTCCATCAAGACCACCAAACAAGGGCTAAAGGAAAGCAAAGAAGTTACTGTCACATTTGCGGCAGATTAAATTTCATAGCGGCGTTCTTTCCAGCGCGTATACCGGAACAGCACGTAGTGCAGAAATACAAACGGATTTAGCAGCGTAATCAGTAGTTCATAAACAGGCAGCAGCCGGATCAGGTGGCTATGGCGCATCCTGAAAAGATAAGTGCCGCCAATTAGCAGATGGACGGCAAAGCGCAGCAGCCAGACTGTTGCGGCAAGCGCTCCTCCGCCAAGCAGCGCAACAGCCGGCAGCAAGAACAATAATAGCCCATCGGCAAGCATCAGCAGTCGGAGCGGCAGCGGCAGCGCAAGCGCTCCGGCAAGCCATCTTTTGCGCTGCAGTACCCACTCTCTAAAACTTTCTACGGGCGCGGTGCTGGCCAGAATTTGTGGCGTTGCCAGATGCACCGTTTGCCATCCGTGCTTTCTGACAGCCTTCAACAGCGCTAAATCTTCGGTGATGTAAAGTGGCAGCGCTTCATAGCCACCCGTTTGCAGATAAGCACTTTTCCTGTAGGCCATGTTATTGCCCAGCGAGGTCAGAGGATAGTCTAACGAGGCAAGCAGATGCGACGTTCCCAGTGCAACCGCCCAATCCACCGCCTGTAAGCGGGCATACCACTGCTCGCCACCAACAAGCGTAAAGCCTGTAACCAGCCCGATGTCAGGTGCAAAAGCAGCAGCCATACCAACTACCCAACCTGACGGCACTTGCGTATCGGCATCGGTGATAAGGAGGATCTCTGCCGCTGCGTGTGGGATTATCTGCCCAACAGCATTAGCCTTGCCACGTGCCCTTCCGATAGTGCCGCGCACGTCAATAATTTTGCAAGGAAAAACAGCCTGCGCCGCAAATGTCTCTGCAATTTCGCGTGTGCGATCGGTAGAGTTATCATCGCCAATGAGTAGTTCGCACTGCAACCCACTTGCCGCTATGCTCGCCGCCAACGCTGAGAGGCAGGCAGGCAGATAGCGTTCTTCGTTCCGAACTGCCAGTACAATGCTTACGTCCATTTGATCAACTTAGAAATCAACTTACATTAAAATGCCGTTGCTCGCAGCCAACGAACAACGGCATAGGAAACGTACACTCTAAAGAGTATGCTACTATTAATGATACATAGCAAGGAAGCAGACCAGACCTGCTATGTAACCGGCTAGAGCAATCCATGTAATCTTTTTCGCATACCAAAAAAACTCGATGCGCTCCATGCCCATAGCAGCAACACCCGCAGCAGAACCAATAATTAGGCAACTGCCGCCTGTACCCGCACAGTAAGCAATCAACTGCCAGAGTTCGCTATCTACAGGGTGCGCTTCTAGCGTGTACATACCCATCGCTGCAGCAACGAGCGGTACGTTGTCCACAATCGCCGAAAGCAAGCCAAGCGTAAATGAGATCACTGTCAGGTTGCCGATAGACTGATCGAGGAAAGTTGCCAAACGCGTCAGGATGCCTGTAGATTGCAAGGCTGCTACAGCCAACAGGATACCTGCAAAGAACAGCACACTCGGCGTATCAATCCGACGGATAATGTTGATAACAGTCAGCGGATCTTTTATGTGGTGATCCTCGCCGCGATGGATCAACTCAGTTACTAACCACATCACACCAAGATTCATTAGGATAGCAATAAATGGCGGCAGGTGCGTAATTGTTTTAATCACAGGAACCATGATCAAGGCTACCAGCCCTGTAACAAAAATGATGTTTCTCTTGCGGTTCGGAACCTCATGTACGGCATGGCCATGTGGGCCGATGTTGCTAATTTCTTCAACAGGCGTTGCACTCGCATCTGTCGAAATAGGCATATTCTTTACAATTGGAATCATAATTAGCACGGGAATTGCCATACAGACAATACTTGGGATCAAGATGTGGGTAATTAAAGAAATTGTAGTTACCTGTCCGCCAATCCAGAGCATGGTTGTTGTAACATCTCCGATGGGCGACCAGGCACCGCCGGCATTAGCAGCAATTACGACCAAACTGATAAAGTAAAGCCTTGCCTCTCGCGCCTTGATGATTTTGCGCAGCATAGATGTCATCACGATCGTAGTCGTCAGGTTGTCTAAGGCAGCAGAAAGGAAGAAAGCTAAGATGGCAATAATCCACAGCAATTGTACGATACTCGTTGTTCGGATGCGCTCGGTAATGATAGAAAAGCCCTGATAAGCATCTATTAGCTCCACAATCGTCATGGCGCTTAACAGGAAGAAGAGGATACTGGCAATTTCGCCGAAGTGTTCCAGTAACTGATGCTCTACGATTTTGGCTTCCTGCCCACCGAAAAGCGCATAAATTGCCCAACAGATTCCTCCAATCATCAGTGCGGGCGCAGCTTTGTTAATATCCAAAGGATGTTCTAGAGCGATAGCCAGATAACCTATCACAAAGGTTAAAATCAGGGCGGTTTCCATTCTTTCGCGTCGTTTTTAGTAGCTAAAAGTTCATATTTAATTAATTGTACTGTGTGCTGACAGCGCTACCTGTGTGTGAGTCAAATAGCAGCGTTGTTTAATTTGGCTCACAATATAGCATATCCGATTTTTTTCGCCAAAGGTGTCAATTACTAAAAAGAGCAAAACACTTAAAATGCGGAAGGTTTCATTAAAAGTCCGGCAGTTTCTTCCAACCCGCACATGAGGTTCATATTTTGCACTGCCTGACCGGATGCCCCTTTGGTCAGATTGTCTATCAGGCTGATAATGAATAGCTTATTGCCGTGTTTTTCCAGATGTAAAATACATTTGTTGGTATTAACAACCTGCTTCAAATCAGGATTTTCCTCAGAAAAAACTACGAATGGAGCATCCCTGTAATAATTGGTGTAAAGTTGTTTTGCCTCTTCGATGCTAAGGGGGCAGGCTGTATAGACAGCAGCCAGAATACCGCGCGTAAAATTGCCTCGATAAGGAATAAAATTGACCTCTTTAGATAAGGTAGGCTGCAAGGTACGGAGGCTCTGATAAATTTCGCCCAAGTGCTGATGCTCAAAGGCTTTGTAAACCGACAAATTATTGTTGCGCCAACTGAAATGCGAAGTTTCGGAAGGCTTTTGTCCTGCTCCTGTAGAGCCTGTAGTGGCGTTTACGTGTACCTCGTCCTTTATGAGTTGTTGCGCAGCCAGCGGCAGCAGTGCTAACTGGATGGCAGTAGCAAAACAACCCGGGTTAGCAAGTCGGTTTGTTTGTCGGATCTGTGCCTTGTTAAGTTCCGGCAGTCCGTAAGTCCATTGATTGAGGCGATGATCGTGGCTTAGGTCAATCACTCGTACCGTTTCGGGAATGGCGTTGGCTTGCATAAACTTAGCCGCCTCACCGTGTCCGGTACACAGCATCAGCACGTCTATCTCCGAATGCCATTTTTCAGAGAAATACAAGTCCGTTTCGCCCAGCAAATCGCTGTGGACGTGGCTGACGGGTTTACCGCCCTGACTATTGCTTTGCGCAAAGGCTATTTCGGCGTGAGGATGGCGCAGCAATATGCGGATAGCCTCCCCGCCTGTGTAGCCCGCAGCCCCGATGATACCTACTTTTATCATTACTTCTTACAATAAGTTTGGTGTACAATGGAATGTGTTGCAAATTTGGCAATAAAATACCTGACTTGGTACATGGATATTTGTCTGGATTTGGGCAATACCTTTGGCAAGATGCGCATAGATGCAGCAGGCAGCCCGCCCGTTTACTACAAACAACTTAGCGATACTGCCATTCAGGAGCTGATCCAGCGGTTAGCTCCTGAAAATATCATTTACTGCGATGTGCGCGGTACGGCCGCCGACCTGATCGGAGCAACAGGATTCAGCGGACGGTTGCTACGGCTTACCCACCAGCTGCCGATCCCACTCAAAAATTGTTACCAAACCCCGCACACCCTTGGGATGGACAGGCTGGCAGCTGCGCTTGGCGCTTGGCAGCAGTTTCCTAACCGGCAGACGCTGGTCATAGATGCAGGCACTTGCATTACTTATGATTTCGTAACGGCTTCTGCTGAATTTCTGGGAGGTATTATTTCGCCCGGATTGCAAATGCGCCTCAAAGCCATGCACACCTTTACGGCGCGTTTACCGCTGATTGACAGCGATTTTGCCGTTCCGCCTCCCCTTGTCGGACAAACTACTGCCGATGCTATGTTGAGCGGCGCATTTCATGGGCTGAGCAGTGAAATGAATGGTATCATCCATCAATACGAAGCAATTTTTGGAAGATTTAACATCTTACTGAGCGGAGGAGACGCGCTTTTTTTTGAGAAAACCATAAAAGAAACCAATTTTGTAAATGAGAATGTGGTGCTGGATGGCTTGAGAGCCGCCTTAAACTTTAACTTAGCGAACTTCAGGTTTTGAAAAATATGATTTCAGCGCTGCTAATGGCTGCAGCGACTAGTATACCGCTAATCCTTCGGGCGCAATCAGGTAATTCGCCCTATTCGCTGTCCGGGCTGGGCGAACTTGCACCCCGTACTTCTATGTACAGCCTTGCGATGGGCGGCGTAGGCGTTAGCAACTCTACACCAACAGCGCTTAACCTGACTAATCCCGCGCTTTTGAGCCGCAACAGCGTTATGAGTTTCGAAGCCTCCTACTTCAGCGAAGCCAAAATAGTAGCAAATACCGAACTAAGCCGACGCTACAGTTACGGAAACATTGACTATCTGGCTTTTGCCTTCCCGATCATACCAACCCGCGTAACCCTTGCTACGGGGATGATGCCCTACAGCAAAGTTAATTACAGACTGATTGCCACTAACAAACTCCCCTTCGCACCCACTTTCGCAGAATACCTGTTTGAAGGCTCAGGAGGCATCAGTCAGGCTTTCCTAAGCATGGGAACATCCTTTTTTAAACGCTTGCATCTGGGGGCCACGGCCAACTACAATTTCGGCTTTGTGCAGACAGAAATTTTTTCTTTGCTGATAGACAACCACTTTACAGGTGGCTACATAGTTGGCTCTTTTGACCGTATAAACGTTTCAGCACTTACTTACAAATTAGGTTCGGCATACCGGCAGCCTGTTGGAAAAGACAAAACCATTAACATTGGATACACCACTGATCTGGAAGCAAACATGAACGCTACTCGTTTGCAGAGCATCCAGCGCAAAAACGTTGCAGGCGAAATTATTTCAACGGATACTACTTTCAACGGATCTATAGAAAGGATCTTCATGCCGCACAAACAATCTTTCGGCATCAGTTTCGAAAAGGCTTATGCCTATACCTTTGCCATAGACTATGCCTTTCAGCCTTGGAGCGCCTACAGAGGCATCAATCAGGAAAATCTTGCCGACTCTTGGCGCTTGAGCATTGGAGCGGAAATTATACCTAACATCAATTCGCTGACCAGCTACTTTGCAAGGGTAGCCTACAGAGGCGGCGGCTACTATGCGCTCACCCCAACTGTACTAAATGGACAGCAAATTCGGGAGTTTGGTATCAATTTTGGATTGGCATTACCCGTAAGCCGTACTTTTTCGGCAGCCAGTTTTGCCGCCACACTGGGGCAACGCGGAACTACTGAAAATAATCTACTGAGAGAAACTTTCTTTCGGTTGAGTTTGGGGCTTACTGTAAACGATCCCTATTGGTTTCAAAAACGAAAAATCAATTAATACGTTTACATAACTAAGCGATTTTATTTACCACTTAAAGTAACAAGACGATGAAGAGACTACTGCTCGCAATGGTATTTGGTTCGGGATTATTTTATGCAGCATTTGCTCAAAACTGCCCTTGTGAAGCCGGACTGGAAAATGGCTGGTGCTGGGGAAGCGATCCGGGAGCAGCCAAAGAAAAATGGACATTATTTTCTGATGCCCTCAATACCAAAGAATACGACATCGCCACCGAAAACGGCGAATGGCTGCTCAACAATACGCCCAACCTTCATGCCTCACTGTACATCAAATCTGTACAGCTTTACACTGCGCTTCTAGGTCAGGCAAAAGATAATGCTCAAAAAGAAGTTCATGAAGATAAAATCATTGCGCTGTACAACAAACGCATCCATTGCTTTGGCGAAACCAAAGATCTGTTGGAGCGCAAAGGCTATGTTTTCTACGACTATATGATCCAACGTAAAGGTAAAGAGAAAGATGTTTACGAGTTCTATAAATACCTTGTAGGCAAATATGGCGACCAACTTTCTTCACCCGCTTTCTTCCAGTATTACATGGACGCAGTCGGTAAAGCCAAAGAAGCAGGCGTAGCAGGCGTTACCGAAGACACCTTCGTAGATGCCTACGACAATGAGATCACACCTGTATTGGAGAAAAAGATTGCTGCCGGTGGAGCTGCTGCAGAGAACTGGATCAAAGCCAAAGATGCCATTGACGGCTTGGTACAAGTATATGTAAAAGTTGATTGCGACTTTGTCAACAAGAATCTTGGCCCTAAGTTGCAAGAAAACCCCAATGATGTAAAACTTGCTAAAAAGATTGCAGCATACATGACTAAATGCCCGACTGAGCCTTTGTTCTTGCAGGCTTTGCAGACAATCTTTAAAGCAGAGCCAAGTTCGGGTAATGCTATTACCATCGGAAAAATTCTGATGAGACAAGGTAAAACGAACGAAGGTAAAGAAATGTACTTGAAGGCTATTGACTTGTTGCCTGCTGATGAAAAATCTAAGAAAGCGGATCTGATCATGGAACTTGCCAAACTGGCACACCGCGAAAACAGATATGCAGAGGCCCGTAGATTATATCTGGAAGCCGTTTCCAACGATCCTGCTAATGCCAAAGAAGTTTATAAGGCTATTGGCGATATGTACATGAGTAGCTATCAGCAATGTCAAGGCAAAAACCCTGTGGAGAACCGCGCTGTATTTCTGGCTGCTTATGATATGTATGAAAAAGCAGGCGACGGCAACGGCATGGCACAAGCCAAAGCACAATTCCCTTCTATGGAAGATATTTTCACCATTGGTTTGCAGGAAGGTAACCCTATCAGTGTAGGCTGCTGGATTAATACAAGCACAACCATACGCAAGCGCCCTTCTACCAAATAAAACATTACATTCGATTTTTGTTTTGATTTCCAAACCTGTCGGACATGATGCCTGACAGGTTTTTTGCTATCTTGTGATGCTACGAAATTTTCCCTGCATCCATGAAATCACTCTTTTACGGTTGGCTTGTACTGGCCTGTGCCTTTCTGATTTTTGCCGTTGTTACCATCGGCGTAAACGGATTGCCACTGCTCAATGTATCGCTCAAAGAGATTTTTAACTGGACGCACGAACAGGTTACGCGTGGGCCTTCTATTCTGTATTTTGTAGTGGCGATTGTATCGCCTTTCGCAGGGGCACTGGTGGACAGGTTCGGGCCGCGCCTGATGATGGGTGTAGGCAGCCTGCTAACAGTTGCTGCGCTGTTAGTTTATCCGCTGATCACCGAACCATGGCACTTAGTCGGAGTTTATATCCTTTGTGCGGCCTCTATCACGCTGGGCGGAGCAATTGCAGGTGTTACGCTCCTTTCCTACTGGTTCAATCGCTACCGCGGTATTGCCGTAGGCATCTATCTGGTCGGCTCCAGTCTGGGTGGCATCGTGTTCCCGCAACTGATTGCCGCGCTTACGAAAGCCAACGGCTGGCAGCAAACCGCGCTGCTACTGGCAGCAATAGCAGCGCTCCTGACAGTTGTCCCTTTGCTACTCATGCGCAATCGCCCGGCAGAGAAAAACACAGTGGCCGATGGACAAAAAATGTCCGCACATCCCAATACAGTTGCCACAGCCAACCAAAACCATCTCACACTTACCGATGCGCTTGCCAACCCAATGTTTTATTTGGTTTTGTACGTAACGGCTGCTGTCTTTTTCTGTATTACGGGCGTAGTCCAGAATTTTGCACTTTTCATGCGCGACGTAGGGTTAGACGGTACACAGACGGCTAATGCACTCAGTCTGTTTTTCATTTGCAGCATTGCGGGTAAGCTCGTTTTTGGCGCACTCAGCGATCGTTTTTCAAAAAAAAGCATCCTTGTTGCGGCTGTTGTCAATATGACCATCGGCTCGGTACTGATGCGCTTCATACCGGCTAACAGCGATGTATTTCTGCCGCTTTTTGCCGTCATTTACGGACTTGGCTACAGCGGCGCATTTACGATGGTACAACTTACTGTCGCCGAATATTATGCGGGTAGAAATTTTGGCAAAATTCTGGGCATTGTAACCACGATGGACACGCTGGCGGGCAGTGCGGGCATCTACTTGCTTGGAATCCTACGCACTACACAAGGCGACTACCTGACAGGCATCTACATACTGATTGGCGTGAGTATCTCCGCTGTGCTTTGTGCACTACTGATTCGCAAGCCGCAGGCAGCTAAGGCGATGGCTTCCTGAAATCATTTTTTCCGCCCCCGTTTCGGTTTTTCGGCTGTAAAGAGCGTAGCGGTGTATTGTTCGTAGAGCGCAAAGAGAAACTCCATCCGGTTGGCTTCGGAAGTGAAGGGCTGCGGACGGTAGGCAAGGTCAACGGCTTTGTCTAACTCATTGTGTGCTTTGACCAATGCGGGCGGCATCGCAACGGGATCGTACAGGTCTGCTAAGGAACTGTCCGGAAACTGCGCCCGCACATCCAGTACCTTTTGCGCTGCCACTTCTATCGCTTTGATTTGCTTTTCGCTGGGGTTTTGCGGCCAAGGAAAGTTGTTGTAAACTAATTCATTGGAGTAACGGTAGTCGCTTTTAATTCGCCCGCATACAGTCTTTACCCAAGCCATATGCATAATAGACATCAAAATGCCAAAGTGATACAACTTTGCATTTGGTATAAATGAACAACTATTATTCACAATTGAGTTTTTATCAAAAAAACCTATTGGAATGTATTTTCTATTCTCAGATGAGTGTAGTGGTATTAAGACATAATCACTATTCGGCTGTCTATCCTCGCCAAAAAGAGATGGAAAGGCTGCTAGTTTTCTAGTAGCTTCTCTATTACTTTCAGACCTTAACTTTCTAACGCTTTCAACTCTTTCTACTACAAACTTTGCCTGTTTTAAATCTTTTGGATTAGCATTTTTCAGCCATAAACACCAGCGTTTACGACCATTTAAAAATTCATGAGCGCTAATAAGTGGTTTGAAGAATTGCTCTGATTTAGGCTCTTTATTGACGAAATCCTTTTTTTCCTCACCTGTAAATAAAAAGTTCCCCCCATCATTGGGCATACTTCCAAAAGAGATTTCAGGAACGCTACATATTGGGGTTCTTCTTTTATTTACAAGAATATCCCTTGCATCTACCAAATACGGATTAATATTTTGCGCTTTGATTTCGTGCGGCTCACCTTTGATGTCCTCGTATTCAAAAATGCGCTTGTTGTTGGTGTCGTAGCTGGCAAAGCCTATGATGACGCAATACACGGCGGCATTGCCTTTGGCTTCATTGCTCCACTTGAAAGTGCGATGCGCAAAGTGAATTTTGATGTGGTATTTATTGAGCATTTGCCCCCATAAAATGCTCACTTGCTCACCCTGCACAATGGAATTGGTAGAAACAAAGCCTACTTTGATTTTAGTGCCTTGGATGTATTTGGCAGCCTTGATGTACCAGCCTGTAACGTAGTCCAGTATGCCGCTTCCATCGGCATTGTCAAACTGTTTGACAATCTGATCGCGCTGCTTTTGCGTCATGATTTTAGAACCAATAAACGGCGGATTGCCGATGATGTAGGAAAGTGCATCTTTGGCTACTACTTGCTCCCAATCAGTCTCCAGCGCATCTCCATGCACAATATTTGCCGCTTTGCGCAGGGGCAGGCGGATGAAGTACTGCCCAAACTGCCTGCTGATTTCCATGTTCATTTGGTGGTCTATCAGCCACATGGCTACCTCGGCAATACGCGCAGGAAATTCTTCGTACTCAATGCCGTAGAACTGATCTACTTCCATGTGGATGATTTCGCGCACATCCAGTACCGCCTCGCCGGACTTGTATAAAGCCCTGAGAATTTCCAGTTCCAAGAGTCGCAGCTCGCGGTAGGTAATCACAAGGAAGTTGCCGCAACCGCAGGCAGGGTCTAAAAATCGTAGAGTTGCCAGCCGCTTATGAAATTCGTGTAGTTTGTTTTTGTTCTCTTTGATGGCGTGAAACTCGTCCCAGAGTTCATCCAAAAAAAGCGGTTTGATGAGTTTGAGGATATTCTTTTCGCTGGTGTAGTGCGCTCCTAAGTTGCGGCGCTCTTTGGGGTTCATCACGCTCTGAAACATGGAGCCGAAAATGGCAGGCGATATTTTGCTCCAATCCAAATAGCAACAGTTCAGCAATGCCTCGCGCATTTTGCGGTCAAAACTCGCCGTTGGCAGTATTTCCTCAAACAGTTTTCCGTTCACGTAGGGGAAGTCGGCAAGTTGTTCGTCTAAATTTTTGAAGCGCTTTTCCTTGGGTGTGTTCAAGACCTGAAACAGTTCCTGCAAACGGGCGGCAAGGTCAGAGCCATCCGGATTGGTGCGCTGCTCGATGTAGTCCTGAAACTGCTGTTTGTCAAAAATAGTAGTATCCTCGGCAAAGAGGCAGAAGAGTAAGCGCACGAGGTACACCTCTAGCGGATGCCCGTCGTAGCCGATTTCTTCGAGCCTCTCGTGCAGTTTGCCCATCAGTTCGGCAGCCTTGATATTGACCGGATCCTGTTCTTTGTAAACCTTCTTCTGGTAGCCTGTCAGGTAGCCGAAGTGCTGGACATTGTTAACCAGTTCGGCGAGCTTAAAAGCGATTGTTTTCTCTTCTTCCAGATCGTGGAGCCGGAAATTTTCAAAGTCGGAAACGAGGATGTATTTGGGCAGTTCGTGTTCTTTAAGACCGTGCAGGTACTCTTTTGCCTGTTGGTAGGCTTTGTCGAGGTTTTTGCCTCGGCTTTTCATCTCAACGAGAATCATACCCTTCCAGAGCATGTATATGTAGCCGTCTTTACTGTCCTGCTTTTTGATGCGCTCCTCAAAGGTAGCCACGCGCTTGCGGCTAATGCCAAACACATTGAAGAAGTCCACCAGAAAAGGCTTTGCATCGGCAGCTTCGTTGCTTGCGCCTACCCACTCTTTGGAAAATTTTAATGCGCGATCTTTGATTTCGTTCCAACTTAGTGTCATGCTTGCTCTTACTCTAATCGGCGGAGTATAAATTTAGCTAATGAAAGTTACATCATAAGCGTATTTTGGTAAATATTGTCCACTATAAGGTCAATTGACGCTACTCCGCACCAACCATGATAAACGCGCCCCAATATTTGGGTGAAGGATATTCTTTGCGCAATTCTTTTTTGGCATAAGTAAAGGCTTCGCGCTTATCGCCGTTTTGCAGCCAATGTGAATAGAAGAGTTCCATCAGCCGTTGCGTTGCCGCATCATCTACTTTAAACAAGCTCATAATCAGGCTTTTAGCGCCCGCTACGCGGAATGCCCGCTGCAAGCCATACACGCCCTCCCCTATTTTGGTATCGCCGCGTCCGGTTTCGCAGGCGCTCAAAACGACCAGTTCAGTATCCTCCAGCGCTAAATCCATCGCCTCGTAGGCTGTCAGAATGCCGTCTTCTTTGTTGTAGGCATATACATTTTCGGTTGCCACCAAATCGCCGCCGTTGCGCAAGAGCAAGCCCGACCGGAGCAGCGGGTTATTAATTGTCTGCCTGCTACTAAGCTCATTATCAGATAGATTAGCTGCCAAATCAGGTTCAAAAAAGCCATGCGTAGCAATGTGAAACACACGTGGACTTTGCAACCGTTTCACTTGTTCCTCGGTAGCTTCTGTCAATACAAATTCGCTGATGGGTTTTCCACTTCTGCTAATCAGCTGGCTAAGATTTTTTACTTCCTTAAATGCTCCCGGCAACTGTGGAATTTTTCTGCCATATGCGCCTAAATAATCATCAGGCTGCAAATCCTTGTAGAAAATGGGGTTGCCAAAAAATACAAAACTATTTACCTGATTAGTAGCAGTCCTGCGTTCTAAAAGATCAGTCGTATTAGTAAGCAATATGATTGCTCGTTGGTCAATCAAGTAGGTATCATCTGTAACGAGCAAGGCTTCGACATTGACCTGATTGTAAACCCCTTCTACTGAAAGATAAACTTTCTTTGCATCGTTCAGGGCTTTGTCCACTACCTCCCAGTAGTATTTGTAGGACAGGCGGTCTGCCAGACCAAACTTCACCGAATTGCGATATCGTTTTAAGTAGCTGTCTTCCAAGGCGTTGCCATTGGCGATAGGAATAAACTTAGGTGCAATTTTTTCGCCGTAGGGCAGCACAAGCGCAGCATAAACTACCGAATCGGTAAAACCCTTTTCGTAGTACGGGTAGCGGATAATTTCAACAGCTGCCTCGCCTGCTTGCAACTGCGCCGCTACTTCCTGCCAGCGGCTGATTTTCAACTGCTTTGCCTCAATAAATATTTTGGAACGGCGGCTCAAATCTTTGTCCAAATCGTCAATTTCTTTTTGCAGCTTGCGCAAATCAATACCCGATTCCTGCAACTGCTGGGGCGAATAAGCAAGCGCTTTGGTAAGTAATTGCTTTTTGTCTGTCCAGTCGCGGTAGCGGCGCACCGTAGCCGAATCATTAGAGTTCATAATCAGGTTGCGCAGTTTGCCCGCATTGCTCACCAAAAGCGATTTGGTAAAGGTTGCGTTGTTGTACAGCATGCCTGCCATCGCAGGGTTTTCAGGTAAACGGCGTACGAGCAGGTTGTTATAGAACTCATAGTCGGCGCGTATCAAGCCCCAGTATTTCGTTTTTTCGCGGTCGCTAAGCACAGGGAAAAAGGTCGTGATGTACTGCCGATAGCCTGCCAGCACATCGTCCATGATTTTCTGCGCCTGTGCATAGTTTTTCTTCGCAAAGAACATGCGGGCATGTTGCGCCTGTGCCTGTACATAGAGTGGATGTTTAACGCTAAGAATTTTTGCCAAAATGCGCATCGCACTTTTATATTGCTTATCTGCATTGACAAAATCGCCCGAACGGGTATAGACATTGCCTTTCAGCACAGCCATCTCCGCTGCGTTTGTGTTGTTGCCTGTTTTCAAAATGCTATTCCAAATGCGGTTGGCGCTGTCCAAGAGTTGCAGCGCTTGCGTCGGCTGGTTGCCTTCGGTGTAAATCAGCGCAAGGTCTTTGAGCGCTTCGGCATAAATAGGGTTGCGGCTACCTAAGTTGCGGGCAATAATCTGACGTGCCTCACTGAAAAGTTGCTCTACCTTTTGCGGCGGCTCTTTGCTCAAATAGCGAATCAGTGCCTCCTGCCGCAACAAGTTGGCGACGGCAATATTATTGCGCCCGAAATTGCGCTCTTTTATCTGCCGCACGCGCAAAATGTCGGCAATGGCTTTTTCATAATCGCCGATGGCATTATTAATAAGTGCCTGTGTTTCAATAACTTCAGAAGTAATTATCGAACTATCGCCAAAGGTTTCGGCGGCCAGCCTGAATGCTTTGCCGGCAAAATCGTCAGCTTTGACGTAGTCGCCCATAGCCAGATAGAGTCGCGCCAGTTGGTTGTAAGGATTGATCAGGAAACGACTGGTTGGGCCGTAGCGCTTGCGACGCACTTGCACTGCATCGTTTAACAGGCGTTCGGTTTGGGTGAAACGCTCCATTGCGATATACAGCCCCGCCAAATCGTCAATGGCTGTTGATCCTGCAATAGAACTGTTGGAACGCTGAAACAATCGGTCGGCACGTAGCAAGGCGGCCCGCGCATCGTCGAACAAGCCCATCGTAGCGTAATATGCCGCCGCCGTTTCTAGTGCCTGCGAGTATTCCAGATTCAGCGTACGATTATAGGCTTTTTTGAAAATATCTAAAATGCGGACAATATTTTTATCAGCATCAGCAAATCTCCCCTGCTGCATCTGCACTTTGACCAATTTCTGCAACTCAACCGCATAGGTAACATTATTTTCGCCAAAGCGCTTTTTGGCAATCGCCACCGCCTCGTTGAGTTTGACCAATGCCGAATCGTAGCGCCCAATCATTTGGTAATACGTAGCAATGTCGTTCAGAAAGTCCACGCGGTCTTTGTGTTCCGCGCTAATTTGCTTGCTGATAAAGCCGTGATAACTTTCGCGGATGATGCTATCTGCTGCGGCAAAGCGATTGGTAAATGCCGCATAGTAAGCCGATAGTTTCATGCGGGCATAGTGGTAGGGCAGCGAATTTTTACCCAGCGCCTTTTCTGCACTCCCGATTTGTGCTTGCAAATACGCCTCTGCCTTGCTCAGGTTATCGGTTGCCAGCGCCAAATCATACGCCTGTTGCATCAACTTACGGTATTCCTGATGCTCTGCGGGGACTTTTTCGGGGGTTTTCAAGGCATCATCTAACAGGGCTTGCGCTTGGCGGTAGTTGTGGAACTTGTAGGCAGTTCGCGCATCCAATCGCTGCGAAATGGCATAGGGCATCTTGTCGCGCCCGTAATATTTGAGTGTATTTTGGCGCAACTCCCAGCGCTGTTTGCTGCTTCGGCGAATAAATTTACTTTCTATGTAGTTGTCTATCAGTGTTTCATGGATTGCCAGATAAGTTTTATGCACGGGGGTAAAGCGTTTTTCGGCGATAAAAACGTGGCGGTCTAACTGCTTTTGCAGTGCCTCCTTGTTGCCTCCCACGTCCAGACTGAGCAGGTTCTGAAAGTGTCGGTTGGTAATCAGTGCTGCATCGTGGGCGCTCAGGTTGCTGCGAATCCAACTTTCGGCTTCGGCGAGCTTGTTGCCCGCATCGCCGTATTTGCCCGCCTGCCGCAACATATCACCCCAACTATTCAGCAATTCGGCATATTGGTTTTTGCGGCGGCGCAATTCTATTGCACTTACGGTTCTCCTCTTTTCTGTGTGTTCAATTTCATCAAAGTATGTCTCTTCGTTGGTCAGCAGCGCCTGTTGCGCTTTGAGCGCATCGGTAATTTGTTGCTGAAAAGCCGTAAAATCTTGCCGAAGGACGGCAATTTGAATACCCACTTTCAACAAATCTGCCCGAATCAGCGGATTTTTTTCATTGGCAAGCAATGCCTGCGCTTGGGTAAGACATGCTTCTGCCCGATTGGCGTGACTGTACCGGGCATAAGCAGCGGCGGCATGTAGCACACCCAGCGCATAGTTGCGGCTTTTTTCACCGCTGATCTGGCGCAGGCGCAGCATCTCCTGAATAGTAGTTTCAAATGCAAGATATTGCCCCATTGCCTCCTGATACTTTGCCAGATAAGGCATCGCATACGTAACTGCATGATTATAGGCACTTCGCTTGAGTTTGGTCATGAGTTTCTCACACTTATCAAGCGCTTTTGCATAGTCGCCGTCGTCGTAGTATTGCTCGCAAATGGCGAGCGCAGCATAAGTTTTTTCGGCAGATTGGGCAAATGCACCAATAACCGATGATAAAGCCAGCGAAAAAAACAGGAAAATATATCGGAGCATATGCGTCAGGCATTAACAATCAAAGTTAAAAAAACTAAGGCTGCCCCTAAAATAAGAGGCAGCCTTCTGAAAAATAACGATGCGGGCGATTATCTCACCAACTCAAAACGATAAGTAGTCGTTGATTTGCCCGGAAGCGTTACGTCGAACTCAAAAATCAAGCGGTCGGGTCGCAAATTACCTCTTGTCATTTCTCGCGCAGTGGTTTCACCGCCGTCAAAAACCAATACGCGTTCCATCGTTACAGCATATCTGCCGCTTGCGCGACGCGTGAAAGAAGGCGCGCCCTTAGGATTAGTTACCTGATAAGTTCCGTCGGGGCGGAAAGTAATGCGGTAGTCATCAAACATGTTCAGCGAAGCCTCTTCATCGCCAAAACTTGCGCTCGCTACGCGCCACGTGCCGTTGCCTTGCGCAAGAATGTTTTGCAAGATGTTGATCGCCTCGCCGCCGCTACTTTGAAGGTTACCACAAGCGGCAACTAAAAATGCCGAAACAAGCGCAACCAAAGATATATAAATTTGCTTCTTCATAAGATTTTTTGCATTTAGAATCGGTGAAATTATTGTACGATGCTGATTTTACGACGGTGAACGTTCTTTTCAGTTTCTACCGATAAGATATACATGCCGCTTGGCAAGGCGGTTGTGTCAATAGCATCTTCAACGCCGCCCATGTAATTTACTTCTTTCACAAAAACTTCCTGACCAGCGGCATTAGACAATCTAATGCGTACCGTACCGCCAACTTGCGCTTCGCGGAAGGAGATGTTTACAGCGCCTGCGCTTGGATTAGGGTAAACATTTAAGAACGTTTTAGTAGCGGCGTTGGCATCCATCTCGGTTGCCAATATGATGGATGGTCGCAAATCTACGCGGTTGGTAAAGGCAGTAAGGCGACCGTTTCCGGCTACTCCACGCACACGGAAAGAATAAGTTACGCCATTTGTCAAATTGCCAACAGTGAAGTTAGGCTCTGTGGTAACGCCAACCAGCGTCTCGATAGGGTTTGGAGAAGAAGCTACCGCATACACTTCATAACGCGTTACTAATTTGCCTGGAGCGGGCGTCCATGTAAGCTCTACGCTGCCGCTGCCCGGACGACCGCGCAGGTTGGTAGGCGCGCCCAGCGGCATGGCATCAATTACCGCATCTGCCTGAACCAGACCTGAACCAGAGGCAAAGTCAAAACCGCGGTCAAATCCGGCGGTGCGGTCGTCGTCCATGTCAAGCGAAGTGGATTGCAACAATTGGCGCACAACGTGGCTCGGCATTCTGCCGCCGTTGGCTTCTATCATCATCGCTACAACGGCGGCTACGTTTGGCGCAGAGGCTGATGTGCCAAA
>NZ_JBRCHD010000038.1:0-129145 GCF_053489755.1 Rhodoflexus sp. | reverse complement strand
ACACTTGCAAAAAGCCGCTGAAATCATCAGTCATTACCCCTGAACTGAGCGGGTGTGGCTTTTTGGCTTCTATGCGCGCGGCGAACAGGACGAAACCAGCGATTTGGATATTCTGCTGCAATGCGAACCTGTGTCTTATTTCAAATTACACGACCTGATTGAAGAACTGAAAGCCGCATTTCCACTCAAAGTGGATTTGGTTACCGCAGGAGGTGTTTCGCGACACATACAGCCCTACATAGACAAGGATAAAATTCTGTTTTATGAAAAGCCGCAGGGTTTTATCCTGATAACCGCCTCTTAGACGCACATCTGTAAAATTCACTACCTTTACCGGTCTATTTACACGTTTTCTTATGGCTCATTTTTGTTCTATTAACGGCGAGGTGATGCCTGCCGACAAAGGGCAGATTTTCATCAACGACATCGGGCTGCTGCGCGGCTACGGGCTTTTTGACTACTGCCGCACCTATGGCGGGCAAGCGTTCATGCGCGACTTGTACCTGCAACGCTTCGAGCGTTCCGCCGCGCTGATGGGAATTGATTTTCCTTTTGCAAAAGAGGCGATTTGGCGGCAAATGGACGAGCTGCATCAACGCACGGGCATACAGGATATTTCCTTCCGTCTGGTGCTCACAGGTGGCTATACTCCCGATGGCGTTACCCCTGCCCAAAGCCCTAACCTACTGATTATCACTGAAGATATTCCCTATGTAGCCCCCGAAAAATTCATGCAGGGCATCCATGTAATCACCGATGAGCACCTGCGCGAACTGCCCGAAATCAAGTCCACCAACTATGTGCGGCTGATTATGCTGCGCCACCAAATCAAGGCGGCCGGCGCGGTGGATGTGCTGTTCCACAAAGACGGCGCAGTCAGCGAATTGAGCCGCAGCAACCTCTTCCTGTTTCATGGCGATACGCTCGTTACGCCCGATGCCAATATCTTGAAAGGTATCACGCGCCATGTTACGCTGCAACTGGCAAAAAATATTTACAAAATAGAAGAGCGCAAAGTTGCGCTTGAAGAACTCTGGCAGGCGGACGAGGTTTTCACCACAGGCACTACCAAGCGCCTTATGCCGATTACGACCATAGACGACAAGCCCGTAGCCGACGGCAAACCCGGACGCAATACCCTCCGATTACTGGCTTTATTCGATGAAATGACCGCATCGCTTACGGCTAACCCGCTTGTTTCATAGCCGCAAACAGGTGGCGACAGTCTTCCTGCCAGAACCGCACGAGCCACTCGCGGTCGGCGGCGCTAAGGAGCGGCGGTATCTGTGCATTGCAAACCGCCTGTTCAGGAGTGCGAATGCCCGGAATAACGGCGCTGATAGCAGGATTAGACAAAATAAAGCTGAACGCCAGTTCTGCAAGGCTCATGCCATAGTCTTGCGCCATTTTTTGCAGCGGCTGCAAGAGTTTGGCCGCTTCCTGTAAAACGGGCTTCGTTAGGCGAAAACTGCGGTGGTCGCTTGCAGGAAAACTTGTATGAACATCAAATTTGCCCGTCAGCAAGCCAAATTGCAGGGGCATCCGCGCTATTATGCCATAACCGCCCTGCCGCATCGGTTCTAAATAAGGCGTAATCAGT
Source organism: Rhodoflexus sp. (assembly GCF_053489755.1). NCBI lineage: Bacteria > Pseudomonadati > Bacteroidota > Cytophagia > Cytophagales > Thermoflexibacteraceae > Rhodoflexus > Rhodoflexus sp. The sequence goes on along the minus strand of NZ_JBRCHD010000038.1, from coordinate 127,545 downwards.
TGATTAAAAATATTGTAAACCACCTGAAAACCATGCCCGAAGCGGTTTTCCAGACAAAATTCAGCCTCTGGCTCTGGCATAAAGGTTGCTAATGAAATGCCATACCAACGGATTTTGCCCTCCTTTTGCAGCTGTTGAAGCAATCCTTCCAACTCGCCGCTTTGCAGGTTCGCTACTTTGGCGACATGTAATTGATAAAAATCTATCGCTTCGCGGCGCAGGCGGCGCAGACTCTGTTCGCAGGCTTTGCGCACATGTTCGAGCGAATAGTCAATCTGAATAGTGTTGCCTTGGCCTTGCCGCTGTCCTACTTTGGTGGCGATAACCACGTCTGCGCGGTTGCCAAAAGTTTTACCGATAAGTTCTTCGGAATGTCCAAGTCCGTAGAAATCGGCTGTGTCGTAGAAAGTGATGCCGCTGTCTAGCGCCTTGTGTAACGCTTTAATGGATACCGCATCATCGGCAGGCCCCCAGCCAATGGGAATGCCGCCTACTTCTGCCTCGCCGCCAATCGCCCAAGCGCCAAATCCGATGCGGCTTACCTGTAAATCTGTATTTCCAAAGCGGACGTATTGCATGGTAAAAAAATTAGTCGTTATCCACAAAAAGAGACTTTAACTCTGTCGCATCATCGGGTTTCATGCGACCTGCCAAAATGAGGCGCAACTGCCTGCGACGCAGCGCCCCATGAAAAAGCCGCTGTTCTTCGGCTGTTTCAGGGATTAATTCAGGCACTTGAATCGGATTGCCCGACTGGTCAACGGCTACGAACGTGCAAAACGCTTTGTTGGTAATTTGTTTAGTTCCCGAAGGAATATCTTCGGCGCTGACCTCGGCGTACACTTCCATAGACGAATTGAAGGCGCGGGTAACCTTGGCGCGAATCGTAACCACATTGCCTAATTTAATCGGTTTTTCAAATGAAACGCTGTCCATAGAAGCCGTTACTACCGTGCGGTTAGAGTGTTTCTGCGCGGCAATGGCTGATGCAATATCAATAAAGTGCATCATGCGCCCGCCCATGAGGTTGTGTAGCGTGTTGGTATCGTTGGGAAGCACCATTTCGGTCATAATCACTTCCGACTCGCGGGCAAATTTCTTCTTATTCATGGTTGGTCAGTGAAATTTACCGCAAGTTAGCGGCTAAATCCAAAATAGCGGCATGTCTGCGCGTCGTTGCATGTGTCTTTACACTGTTTGCCGTTGCGTGTGTCCTCACACGCGACAAGTTGGTTGTTCGTGAGGAACGAACGACGGAAGGAGCGGCATGTCTGCGCGTCGTTGCATGTGTCTTCACACTGTTTGCCGTTGCGTGTGTCCTCACACGCGACAAGTTGGTTGTTCGTGAGACACGAACAACGGCGATAGTAAGGCACGAACAACAGCGATAGCAAAGTGACACACGAACGACGGCAAAAAGACACAAATAATGGCAATAAAAACTCAAAACCGATAATTTACAATCCAATTTACGTGGTGCATGTTAACCTTGTTGATAACAAAGTTGTCATTTACGCGGGCGGAGCCGCCGTTGTTTTTCAGCACATATAACAACTCCATTTCCAGCCCTTTCCAAAAACCTTTCGGACGGTAGAGTAAACTCATATTAAACTGCTGATAATCAGGCATGGCGTACTTATTTTTGGCGGCGTTGGTCGGCGAGGGAACGGAGTAATTGCCAATGGAGAGTTGTAGTTGCAGCAAGGAACTGAATGTGGTCTGGTAGTTCAACGTCAGCGCGTGAACGTTAGCAAAACCCTCGTTGCGCTCGCGGGGAATGAAGGTGTAGAACGGGTCGCGCCCCCACTCGCGTGGGAAGAGCCACTGCCCGCCGTCGCCGATGTGGGTATAGTTCAGGGCGAAAGTTTGCTTGCCAATGCGCTTGCCAATTCTGCCGCTTAGTACCCATGCGCGGTGGTTTTCAGGCATATAGCGCTGTTCGGCGGTTAGGTCGGGGCGGGTGTCTAAGCCTTGCTGCCATGCCCACTGCGCCCCCCAAAGCCACTCGCTGTTGCTCGCGCCGCTTTTGCGGCGACTTTCCCATTGCAACAGTTGCGTGTAGAACATCTGCGGCATGTAATACGCCCAAAACTGCGCTTCTGATTGGGGCGAAAAGGCATAACTCAACTGCCCGACCGCCAGCGGCTGCCGCACAATATTGCCCATATACTGCGCCGGGCGACCCGTTACGGCGCGTCCCTGCGGATAGATGCCAAACGTTTCGGCAATAGCGTACCAGCGTTCGGTAGAGCGCGGCGACATTGCCCACAACACGCCCCCTTGTCCTTTGAGTTTTTTATTCCCCTTAATGTCTAACCAGATACCCTCCTGCATGTTGGGGCGCATCCTGCCATCCTGCGGGTTGATAAAAGGGGTTTTCAGCAACATGCGACCAAGCGTAACAGAGGATTTTTTGTAGTAATACATGAGTCGCAGGTGTTCAAAACGCGCCAGCGTGCCTGTAAAATCGGGGCGGGTGATGTCAAATAGCCCGACCTCGTAGCGATTCAGCACGTTTGCCTGCGGGGCAAGGTTAGACGAAGCCAAATTATCCCACACATAGCCGGAAACAGCTATCTGCAAGCCTTTCCAGCGCGGACTTTCGTAGCCGCCGCCAATGCCTGCGCCAAGTGCATAAAAATCGCGCAGTGCGCCCTCGTTGATGGTTGCCATGAAAAAAGTGCGCGCCTGCACCTCAAATTTACCTTTGCGCATAAAATTTTGCAACGTATCGGGTGGAGTTGTCGCCTGCGCTTGGCTAAACAGTAAAAAAATGCCTGCGATGGTCAGTAATTGTTTCATGGTTTAATTTTTAATTGGAGTATTGGTGAAATTTGTAGCGCATTACAAAATTTATCAGGTGCATATTGGCGCGGTTGTGCAAAAATTCCATTCTTTCCAGAAGCCGCGCACCATCGTAGGGCGCAACCTGCCATCTTGCGGATTGATGAAAGGCGTTTTCAGCAATAAATTACCAAAAGAAGCCGTCAATTTTTTGCCCGTGTAACGGATAAACATCTCTTCCATCAGCGTCAGGTCGGAATGTTTGTAGGGTTCGCCCAGGTCAAAGAGTTCACTCTCATAGCGGCTGTGCTGATTGGCAAGGGAATCTTTCGACCGAATGTGTTTGGTATGAAACGGATTTTCAATCAACGCGCCGCCAAAGGCAAAAGAAAAGCCGTGCCACGAAGGCGAGTGATAGTCCAGCGCAATGAAAATACCATTGGCAGCATAGTCAGCCAGCAGTCCATAGTTAATGGTGGCAGAGGTAAAGTTGCGCACCTCTAAGCGAAACTCATTTTTGGGTGGCGGAAAATGCAGAATTACGTCATCTGCCTCGTAGTGATGTTGGGCAAAAAGCGGCAGGGCAAAGCATAAAGTTGCCAACAGCGTCAAAAAAGCAGTGGTATTATTTCTTCTCATTTTGCTGCTTGTACCAGTTTTTGATAGGGCGGAAAGGGCCAAACTTGTGCTGTTTTTCGCTGAACGAATCGGCAAAGGGGCCAAAAGGATGATCCACAGGCTTTTTGCTGATGTCGGGCCAGTCGCCTGCAAAGCGTTTGTCGGGGTGTGGCATGGAGTTGATGTAGGCTGCCACGTCCCAAGCCTCGTCGTCGGTGAGTTGCGGTCGCTCCCAAGTGGCTCCCAGTGGCATGTTGCTTTTTACATAGCCTGCAAATCGCGACATGCGATACAGTCCTGCGCTTACGTTGTAGCTGTGCTCACCCCAAAGCGGCGGAAAGGTGTAGGTTTTACCATTGGGCGCAAGTTGTCCCTGTCCGTCTTTGCCGTGGCAGACTGCGCATTTCTGCTCATACACTTCTTTACCTGCTACAGGGTCGGCGGCTCTGTCCATATAAGGCAGTTCTGTAATACCTGCACCCTCAGGGACTGTGCCTTTGGGAACATCCTGCCCCAACCAGCGCATGTAAGCAACGATCGCCTTCATTTCCTTACTGTCTTCGGGCAGCGGCTTGCCGTTCAAACTGCGTTCAAAACAATCATTGATGCGTTTTTCGACTGTCTCTATTGTGCCTGAACGCGCCCGAAACTTCGGATAGGTGCTCCACACCGCGCCGTAGTTATTGCCCCAGGGACGCGTGCCTGCATCTAAATGACAATTCTGGCAGTTCATGCCGTTGGTAGTATGCCCCAGCGAGCCGTTTGGCCCAAAGTAAGCGGCGGTATTGGCAATCAGTTCGCGGCCATAGCGGATACTATCGCCCGACTCGTTGGCAGGCAGAGTACTGATGTCAGGCGCTTTCCAGACTGCTGCTACCGCTACCGAAGGCGCCGGGCTTGCAGGAATTTGCAAAAAAGGATGGTCGGACAAATCTTGTTTGGATGCGGCAGGTGGATAAGCCAAGTACCACACTTGTATCAGAAACGATACTAAGGCAATGATAATCAGAGCTGTAAGTTGATAGGTTGCTTTGCTCCAGCGGTTGAGCCAGTCTTTGTTTTCCATATGTTGTTGAAAAGAATTATTTTCATATGCAAATATATAAATATTTAAATCTGTTGATTAGTCCAACGAAAAAAATCACAGTCAAGGCAAAAATCGCTTGCCTTGACTGTGTGGTATAAATGCTATATGCAAGTCATCGTTGCGCGCCGCACCAAATTTTTGGAACACCGCCTGCGCAGATTTTCACGGATTTTTACATGAAACTTCTTCTCTAATCAAAGAAATGGTCAAAAAAATACGCATTATGCCGTGTTACGCTCCTCTATCTGCGTCTTATCTGAATTTTCGGGATAGCTCATACTATTTATTGCCTGTAACTACATTGACCTGTAGTTCCAGCGTCTGGCTTGGTTGCAGTTCGTCATTGCTGAGGATGGTAAAGTAGCGGTGCTGTTTACCGAGTGTTCCGTTGTGGATAAACCTGACCTGAATAATGGCAAATTCCTGCGGGGCAAGCGAAAACTGCTTGTCCGAAATAATCTCACAGCCCGGCTGCGCTTTGATATCCAACACTTCCAGCGTTCTGCCGCCTTCGTTGTAAATCACAAATTCTGTAATCAAACCTACATTGAGGTAAATATCGCCGAGGTTTTGTACTTGCTCGCTCAGTTGGATGCGCGGCCCCAGATCTGTATTGACCGCCTCACCTGTACGCTGCTGGATACCTGCCGGAACAGATTTGCTTTCTGCAAAAAGCATGTCATCTGCCGAAGGTAATATGTTGGCGATCATATTTACCTCTACACGCGGCTGCGACGCATTTTTGGTGAAAAGAGCTACATTTTCCTGAAAAAAACCTGTCGCCTGTTTCAGTTTAGGATCATAAGTTACAACAATAGAGCCAACCTTTCCGGGTGGAATGATCAAAGAAGAGTCAAAAAATACGCGAATGTGGGTCGGAGTTTCTATGCGGTTGGTAAATATGATCGTATCAGTACCGGCGTTGTACATCTCGAAGCGCTTGCTGACCACTGCCTGCCCCGTGAGGCTGCCGAAATTCAGATTCTTGTGGCGAAAACGCAAAACGCCGCTGACATAAGGAAAAGTTGCCTCTGGGGTGTTCAGTGCCGAAGGAGCAATATAGCCCTCTAACTTCAGCGAAAAGGTGCGCGGCTGCGGGTCGGTGATGTGAACTGTAAAAACCTTCTGAAAGGGCCCCAATTTATAGGGTGCAAATACCACCTTGATACTGCCTGATTTACCCGGCGCAATTGGTGTCTGCGTAAAGGAAACCGTACTACAGGCACAGTCGGGAATGACCTTCTGGATATTTAGCGGAGCGCTGCCCTGATTCTTTACCGTAAACTCATGGACGATGGGGGTATGTTCTTTGCTGACGCGCCCTACGTTTTGTACTACTTCCGAAATCTGTATTTGTGCCTGCGCTGCACCCGCCAACAGCAATCCGCAAACAAGTGCTATCCAACTTTTCATTTTCATACCCGAAGTTTTTCAACTACTGCAAACATAAATGAATTTTGAGCGTGTTTTTACCTGACTTACATTTTTAGCGCCACCAATGAGATAAACAAACAAGTAGCTCCTACTTATCTTTTTGGCTTTTGCCAACAACGAGCAAGATAATGCCCGCTATCTGCGCAATACCGTACCAATACAGACACTCACAGATTTGTTATGCGTTTGCATCTGTTCGGCTGGCGTCCTCTCCAGATCGGATCTGTATTTACAAACTCATCGTCAAACGATTCCTCAAAAAAATCTATTATTGCAAAAAGTTATCACTTGCTATGAATCTAAATCTGCAACACAAAAAAGCCATTGTCTGCGGCAGTACGCAGGGCATCGGCAAGGCTGCCGCCATTGGGCTGGCGCAGTTAGGGGCAACCGTTACGCTGCTTGCTCGCAATGAAGCGGCTTTGAAAGCCACCTTGCAAGAACTGCCTAGCCCCAACCACCAGCAACACAGCTACATCTGTGCTGACTTTGCTTATCCCGAACAAGTACAAGCCGTTGTTAATCAATGGATTACCGAGCATGGAGGCGCACATATTCTCATCAACAACACAGGAGGCCCTCCGGGAGGACAGGGCATAGACGCATCCCTCGCCGAATATACCGACGCATTTACCAAGCACCTGATTTGTAACCAAATACTGGCGCAGGCTTTAGTTCCCTATATGAAGGCGGCAGGCTACGGACGTATTGTAAACATCATTTCCACGAGCGTCCGCGAGCCGATTGCAGGACTGGGTGTTTCCAATACCATTCGCGGTGCGGTTGCCAGTTGGTCTAAAACGCTTTCCTACGAGCTTGCTCCCTTTGGTATTACGGTCAATAACGTGCTGCCCGGCTATACGAAAACTGCCCGACTAGCGAGCCTGATCAAAGCTCGCGCGGAGAAACAAGGCAAAACCGAAGAAGCTATTACGCAAGAAATGCTCGCCGAAGTGCCCGCAGGTCGCTTTGCAGAAGCCGAAGAAGTCGCCAACGCCATTTTATTCCTTTGCAGCCCTGCGGCAGGCTACATCACGGGCATTAATATACCTGTAGATGGCGGGAAAATTCGGGCTTTGTAGAACTACTGCCTCAGCCCAAAATCCACAAAGCAAAGTAAAAGCCGTTTAGGCAAAGGGCAGAGAGTAGGTTCAGTCGCATCGTATTTTTAAAATTTACCTCTTGGGGGGCTTTAAATGCCCTGAACATCCACCAAAAAAAGAACAACAGCACAGGAGAAAGTGCCAAAGGAAAAGCTATTGCCCAGATCGGCGAAAAATAGAACCAAAAGTAAGCAATAAAACCACCTGTAGCGAGTGTAAAAATGCCCATCGTATAGAGGAAAGTACCGCGAATGCCGAGTATGAGGCTTAGTGTGCGGTCGCCGCGTTTGGCATCCTCCTCGTGCTGGTAGATCTGTGTCATCGGATACGAACCGATCAGCATCAGCGAAGAAAGCGCAGCAGGCAGCAACCATTGCGCCGTCAGCATCTCGCCCCAGTTTTTACCTGTAACTGCCTGTACAGAGGTAATAAAGACAAAAAAACCCTGAAAGATGCTTACTGTCAGCAAACTCAGGACGGGGTATTTCTTGAGTCGCACTGTAGGATGACTGTAGGCTTTGGACATTAGCCCATACACAAACAGCGCCAGCGCAAACTGCCAACTGACGAGCAAGCCCAAAACAATGCCGAATAGATCAAAAAGCAGCGCCACTCTGTACAATTCAAGGCTGACAGGCGGAGGCTTTTCCAGCCCCCCGATAGCTCCCTCGTCTTTGTCGAAGTATGAGTTGTAGCCATTGCTCGCCGGATAAACGAACAAATGCCAAGCTATGAAGGCAATACAAGCGGGAAACAGATGAAGCGCATCGGCATTTGTCGCGCAGGCAAACAGAAAAACAGGTAACAAGAAAAAAGAGAAAGGAATGCGCAAATGCAGCAGCGTACTTAATTGCATAGATTAGGTTTTCGGTAAAAATACACGAAAAACCGAACCTTCGCCGGGCATACTTTCTACTTGGATTAAACCGCCCATCGTCTCTATCTGGTGCTTAGTGAGGAAAAGCCCCAGCCCCTTACCTTCCCGATCGGTATGCAGGCGACTACTCATGCGAAACAGTTTATCTCTGTTTTTTTCCAGATCCATCCCAATGCCATTGTCCGCAACTTCAATTACAACAAAGTCTTCCGACTCATAGGCTTTGATATCTATGCGATGGTTGACATCCGAACGGCGGTACTTGAGCGCATTGCTGATCAGGTTGTGTAAGATACTGTCTATGTATGCAGGCAAGGCAGCAACTGTCAGCTGCGCAGGAACGCTAATATTGATCTGCGTAGTGTCTATCAAGCGATTGTGCAGCATTTCCACGTTGCCATTGATTGCATCTAACAACAATACAGGCTGCTTTTCAGTTGCTTCAGCCATGCTGTCCACGTCGAGCAGGATATTCATTTTGCGAATCGTACTGTCTAACTGGCAGGCTGTGGTGCGTAACATCTCCAGCAATTGCAAATCATTAGGCATTGTGTAAAATAAATCTGTTAGCGAAATTATATTTGCTACCGACGAGCGCAGGTTGTGCGAAGTAATATAGGTGTATTCTTTCAAACGATCATTTTGTCGTTTGGTCAGCTCGATGAGCTGCTCCAACTGACTGTTGCGCTCCAGCAGCATCTGCTCTTTTTGTTGCAGGACGCTTTCCGCCTCTTTTTCTTTGGTAATGTCTTTGGTTGCTCCAATCAGAAATCCGTCTTTATCGTTGTCGCGTCTGATGATGCGGTTGTAGTCGCGCATCCAGCGCACTTCGCCCGATTTGGTAATAATCCTGTATTCGTTCACCTTTTCAGCATTATCTGTCAGACGACGCGAGTCTCGCGTCAGTTTGTTAGTATCTTCAGGATAGAGAATCTTATCCCATGTCCCAGGCACGGCAAGCTCCTCAACCGAGTAGCTCAAGATGCGCTCCACATTATCCGAAACCCATTCGATGTAAATTCTATCATCAGCAATACGAGCTTCATATACGTAATCAGATACTAATTCGGTCAGCAGTCGGTAGCGCTCTTCGCTGCGTTTGATGTCCTCGCGGGCTTTGAGCTCCAGCGTGATGTCTTTGCAGGCAGAGAAAATCAGCCCTCCAACCGAGCGGGCGTTCCATTCTAGGTAGCAATAAGTCCCATCGCGTCTTAGGTAGCGATTGACAAATCCTTTCACCGTCTGTCCATTTTTCAGCATTGACAGGGCAGAAATTGCCGGTGCCAGATCATCGGGATGCACCAAAGACTGCGAAATTTTGCCAATCAACTCTTCGGGTTTGTAGTGCAAAGTTGTTTCCCATGCAGGATTGACGCGGAGAAAAGTACCGTCCGAATCTACCATGCAGAGCATTTCGGGCACCAGCTCAAAAAACTCTTCATAAGTTTCCTTGTAGGCGCGGAGCTTGATCAGGTCTAAAACCTCATCGGCGAGCAGGCGCAGGGCTTCCCTCTGCTGATCGTTGAGCCGGCGCGGCTGCCGATCAATCACACAGAGTGTGCCTAAGGCAAAACCATCTGTATCTACCAGCGGACAGCCTGCATAAAACCGAATATCAGGCGCACCTGTTACAAACGGATTATCAATAAAACGTGCATCCTGCGTAGCATCTGTTATTTCAAAAATCTCTGTCTGCCGGATCGCATGGTTACAAAAAGCGTGTTCGATCGGTGTGCTGTCTATATCTACACCTATCTTGGACTTAAACCATTGTTGCTCATCGGTCAGGATCGTAATCAGCGAAATGGGGGTGTTGCAAATCAGGGCAGCCAGTTTGGTGAGGCGATCAAACTCGGGTTCTTGCAGTGTATGAAGGATGCTGTATTGCTCAAGTTTTCTGATCCGGCTTGTATTTTTTGCGTCTCTCATTGGCACTTTATATTAAACCCTTTAACTCTCTGTTAATCTACCATCAATCCTGCGAAAACCGATTTTACTGCTCCTTGAGATATTCCGTTCGGGCACTCTGCCTGCCGTCTTCCTGATACATCTCCATCTGCATTCCGTCAGGTGTGGAGGTAATGGCAAAAGTATAAACGGTTGGCATATCATTGTATTGCATCCGCGTAGGATCTAAGGCAAAAGAATAGCCTTTGGCTTTTGCAAATTTGAAGGCAGGGCGAATGTCCTTGTACATAAAGCCCAGATGATCTACCCCGAAACGGAAAAACTCAGGGCTGCGTTTCATAACTTTGCTGCGGTCGTACCCCATGCCTTCAGGGGTCGAAAGTACGAAGGTGTGCCTACCTACAAGCATGGTTGCAGTTGCAGCGCTTTGGCTAATCACTTTCCCGTTATACACTTCTCTAAAAAATTTAATGTTAGCCGCAAGGTCTTCTACCATATATTGCAGGTGGTCAATGCCATAGGGCGTAATGGCGCTATCATCAGGACGTTCCACAATTACAATGCGGTTATAATCCGGTCCCCAAAGCATCGCAGCACGTGCTTCAGGCTCGGCGGGCAGTTTAAAATGCTCATTTATGAAAATAATACCTTCAGATTTCAGCTTGGCAATTGCCTGATCTAAATTTTTGGTACAAAAGGCCAGCCAATCCATGCCGTACATGGGCTGTAAGTCGGGCGAGGGATCTATCTGCGTGCGATTCCAGCGCTTAGGATCGCGCACGCGCATACCGGGAAAAGGCCCACGCGCCGATACGTTGATCGTAGATTGGCCGGGACGCACCAGCAAAAAGTCTATGAACTGCAACGGATTTATTGGCTGCTGCGCCATTGGGCGCGCACCGAAATGCTTGATAAAAAATCGGTTGGTAGAGTCCCGATCGCTCATGTAGTAGTGGATATCGTCCAGCATGATCGGTTCGCGTTTCTTGCTTTGTGCTGCGGCTCCAAATGCCAGCAAGCCTGCCAAAAGGGTGTAGAATAGTTTTTTCATGGTGATTCAGATGTAAGGCGTGTAGATAAATAATTAACCAAATTAACTAATTTGTGTTGGCAGTCAGGCGCTTAACCGCAAAAAAATTTGTATCATGCGTTATGCTTCGTTTGATAATTTGCCTTGCGATTGTGTGGATGGGCTATACACTGCCGCTCGCTGCACAAGATGTATTCGACGTACAACAAATGCCTTTTTCGGTGCGCTGGCAACAGTTGCGCACACCGGAGTTTCGGTTGATCTTCCCCGCTGATGCGGTACAGGAAGCCCAGCGGACAGCGAATATACTCAATACAATTTTGCATCCGGGTGCGCAATCCTTTGCCCCTATTGGTCGAAGTTTGGGCAGGCAACCCAGACACATCAGCGTGCTGTTGCAAAACCGCACTACTTTCAGCAACGGCTTTGTCGCCTTTGCACCGCGCCGCTCGGAGTTTTTTACGATGCCACCGCAAAACAACAACGACTTTGGCACTGCCGACTGGCTGGCGCTGCTTTCGGTACACGAAATGCGGCACGTAGTCCAATACGACAAAGCAAAAACAGGCTTGAGCCGCTTAGTGTACTGGCTCAGTGGCTACAACGGATTGGGCGCAGTAGCCAATCTGGCAGCGCCTTGGTGGTTTTTTGAGGGCGATGCTGTAGGCATAGAGACACTCATGCTTCCCGGAGGCAGAGGCAGACTCCCCAGCTTTGACCTACTCTACCGCACCCAAGTGCTGAGCGGCAGCTGCTGGGGCTACCACAAAGCACACCAGCGATCGTTCCGCGATGCCGTACCCGATCACTACGTATTGGGCTACCATCTGACCTCCTATCTGCGGCGCAAAGGCGGGGCGCAGGCATTAGATCGGATCACACAGCATGCCTTTGCTTGGCCCATTGTGCCTTTCACTTTCAGCAACGGCATTCGCAAGGTAACGGGGCGCTCTTTGGTAGCTACCTACCGCGATATGAACCGCGAATTGGACAGCATCTGGCGCAACCAGCAGCAGCAACTTTTTCGTGAACAACCTGTAGCAACACTCAAAGTTGCCCGACACAGGCACTACAGCATCCCGACTTACACCGATTTTGCACTGCCACAACCCTTAGCAAATGGGCGCGTAATTGCGCTGCGACAAGGCATGAGCGATATTCCGCAAATTGTGGTGATGCCTACAGACAGCAGCCGCCACGCCCGCGTAATTTTCACCCCCGGATTAGTCGTTTCCAACGGTATGTTTTCCGCAGAAGCAGACAAGGCCGCATGGGTAGAATACGAATTTGATCCGCGCTGGCAAATGCGCAACTATCAGGTGATCAAGATTTTAGACTTGGTAAAAGGCAGTGTTAGAACCCTCGCACGCAAAACCCGCTACGCTGCGGCGGCTCTTTCGCCGCAGGCAGACAAAATTGCAACAATAGAAGTGGCAACAAACAGTTTCCAGCAGATACGCATCTTAGACAGCCAAAGCGGCGAAGTATTGCAAAGCCTGCCCAATGCAGACAGCGTACAGTACAGCATGTTGCGCTATGACACCGACGGACAGCACCTGCTCTGTATCAGACGCAGGACAGACGGCAGTACCGCCCTTTCGCGCATCCACCTGCCCACTGAAAACGTGCAGGATTTACTGCCTTTTGGCTATGAAAATATTGGCGCTCCGGCAGCAAGCGATGACTGGTTGTTTTTTCATTCTTCCTACAGCGGCATAGACAATATTTATGCCTTAGACAAAGCAAGCGGCAGGCGATGGCAGGTTACAGCGCGTCCGTTTGGGGCATACCATCCCAAACCTTCCCCCGATGGCAAGTTCCTGTATTTCAATGATTTCGACCTCTACGGTATGGAAGTAGCCCGCCTTGCAATTGATACGACTTTATGGATTCCTTTTGAGCAAACCGCAACCGTGCCTACCGAATATTTCCGTCCACTACTGGAGCAGGAAGGCGAATTAGCCGAAACATTGGCAACTCTGAAAAATCCACCGCGCCGCACCTATCCCACGCGCAAGTACGGTAGGTTCAGCGAGTTGCTGAATATTTACAGCTGGTCGCCGTTTATCAACCCTAATAATTTGGAACAGTTAGAAATTGCGCTCTATTCGCGCAACCTGTTAAGCACTGCCATCACAACTGTTGGCTACAGGTTCAACGCCAACGAACAAACGGGCAGTTGGTTCGGGCAGTTCAGCTATCAGGGCTTCTACCCTATCTTAGACCTCAACCTGAGCAGCGTGCAGCGGCGCACCAATGTCCGCGTCAATAACCAGATGAGCGAGTTGCAGTTTACCGAAAATGTGGCTACGTTGGGCGCACGCATCCCGCTCGTCCTGACCAATTCGCGTTTTTTGCGGAGCGCCAACATAGGCGCTGCAATTTCATCGCGACAGACAGGCAACTTTCAAGGGCAATTTGCCGACCGCTTCCGCAGTGGAAACCTTTGGAGCGGCGGAGCGAATTTCAGCTATGCATCCACGCTGCGCCGCGCCGAACGCGATATTGTCAGCAGGCTGGGCTTTACAACGGCAACTTTTGCGCGGCAGGTAATCGCCAGCCGCGATTTTGAAGGGGGACAGTTTGCCACCCAAGGGCAGATCTTCCTGCCCGGAGCGCTTCGCCACCACGCCCTTACGCTACGCGGATCTATGCAATACGAGCAACAGAGCAACTACCGCTTCCTCAGCCCGATCCTCTTTGCGCGGGGCTATGCCTACCGCAGCCACGAGTGGTACTACGGCAGCGCTGTCGAGTACCGAATGCCACTCTGGTATCCCGATATTTCGCTGGGCCCCGTCGCCAATTTGCAGCGCATCAAAACCATGCTATTCTACGACAACGCCGTCGGCGACCGCAGTACGCGCTACCAGACACTTGGCATTGACCTGACGATGGATTTTAACTTGGGCAGAATGGCACAACTGCTATTTGATGCAGGGCTGCGGCTGATGTACTTCCCGCAAACACAGACAACAGGCGTAGAGATCGTTGTCGGGCGCGTGGGCATCCGTTAGAACAATCAATGATGACTTTTGTCATTTCCTGACTTCCGCGTTTTAACACCCAAGTTGAAAAAGTCGCGCAAGTAATTTTTGTTCTTCGGTGAGCAGCAGTATTTTCTTTCCGGCTTGCTGCTTTTGGGATAACAAAATAGTTATACTGAAATGAATCATCTACGACGTAGATTTTTATCCCGTAAGGATTGCATGTTGTTAGTATTGAACCTGTTTTACATAAGCACACCCCAAAGGGCGTGTTACAGGGCAATGATTGTACTACCGATGTTGAGCGGCTGTCCAAAAAGTAACACAGATTTTAGTCTGTGATTTATTAATCAGTTGATAATCAAATAGATACAGACTAAAGTCTGTGCTGCATTCATTTTTTTGGACAGCCTCGATTGACCCATCATGCAATTCATAATGGTATTAAATATTCACACAGCAAAACTACCCCCGTAATCAACTATCGCTTGCCCGTAAACTTGCGAAAGATGAGTTGCTGCTCTTCGGTTGGGTTGCTCACAGGCACAAGGGTATATTGTGCTGTACCATTTGTACCAACTTTTACGTCTAATTCGCCCACAAGTCCATCGCGGTTGTAGATAACTTTCACCACATCACCTATTTTGCGGCCTGCAATGTAAGCATTCATAGCAGCGGCGCTGTTCATGCGGAATCCGTCCACGGCGATGATTTCGTCGTTTACATTGATGCCGTCGTTGTAGGCAGGTGCATCGCGGCGGGTAACTTTTACTATCACGCGGTTATTTTCGTCGGCAACGGTCATACCGAGGCTTGGCGTGTTATCAGGCGTTACATTGAGACGTAGCCCTGCATATTCCAAATACTTTGCATAGTCGGTAGGCTTGGTGCCGAATACGTAATCGTTGAAAATTTCGTCTAACTTTTTGCCTGCCACATCTTCGCAGGCTTTTTGGAGTTCTGCCTCAGTAAAGCCGCGATTGAATTTTTTGTAGGTATTGGCATAGAGCAGGCGCATCACATCGTCCAGACTTTTCTGCCCTTTGGTATTTTTCAGGATTTCCAAATCAAGGATCATCGCAACGCGAGCGCCCGAACCGTAGTAAGAGATGGTGCTGTTGATAGAGTTTTCGTTGCGGCGATAGTACTTGATCCACGCGTCAAAGCTGGCTTCGCCAACGGATTGTACCTTGCTGCCCGGTGAGTTTTCATGCTCATTAATGTTGGCGGCTACGTCGCGCAGGTAAGAATTTTCGTCAATGAGTCCGGCGCGACGCACGATAAAATCGTCATAGTAGGAAGTAAAACCCTCTGCCATCCAGAGTTGTCGGGTGTAGTTTTCCTGATCGTAGTCAAACGGCCCAAGCACGTCGGGGCGCAGGCGCTTTACGTTCCAGAGATGGAAATATTCGTGTGCAGCCAGCCTGAGGAAGCCCATGTAGCCGCTTTGGGTCTGGTAAGCGTTGCGATTGACTGCCAGAACGGTTGAGTTAAGGTGCTCCAAACCGCCCGTAGCCCCGCCACCGAGGTTGTGTACAATGAAAATGTACTCTTTGCAAGGCAGTTCGCCGAAAATTTCCACAGAAGCCTCAATAATGGCTTTCGTGTCGCGAATGAGGCGCTCTTCGTCGTATTGCGCCACGCCGTACATCGCGTACTGGTGCGGAACGCCTGCCGCCATGAAGGAAATAATTTTCTGGTTGCCAATTTCAATCGGAGCATCTGCCAGTTCGTCGTAGTTAGGGGCGCGGCGGGTGTATTTATCGCCGTTTACCTTGTCTAATGTCCATGAAATTTCTTTCCAGTCTTTGTAAGGCTGCACCTGAATAGTAGATGGCAGGTTTACAAAGCCGTCGGGGAACATAAACACGCTCGGCGGGCTGATGAACGCATGTGAAGCATCCACAAAGCTTGTGCGCACGGACTGCTCAAAGGCATATACCTTGTAGCTGAAAACAACACCTTTGGCAGCGCCAAGTTGTACGCGCCAGTTGTTTTTATTGATTTTCTGGAATTTGAGCGGATTGCCGTTCAAATCTTTTGCTGACTCACCCTCTACGTTGCGGGAAAACTCACGCACCATGTAAGAACCCGGTGTCCAAACGGGCAATTTGAAATCCACATAGCCGCGTTTGACAACATTGGCGGGCAGATTTTCAAATCGGATTTCCATATCTACGTAGTGCGTGTGCGGCGCTTCTACGCTCAGGCGGTAAGAAAGTTGCTGTGCCCAAACACTGCCTGTCAGCCAGAGCGCAGACAGTAACACGAGGATTTTTGTTTTCATCGTCCTGTTGTTCATTGATTTGCAATAATGGCAAAAGTAAACGCTTTGCACGGAAAATAGCTGCCGGAGCGCTAACCCTTCAAAATCTTATCCACCTCTGCCAGAATCGCGGTATCGCCAAAGTCGCGGATGCTATGCAAATCGGCGGTGAGTTGTTTGAGCTGATGGAAGGTGGCTATTTGCAGTTCGTGGTTGCCTTGGGCTTCGTTGCCGCGTTGGTTTTTTGCCTCCAGCGATTGGAGTTCTGCACCAGCCTGCGCCAGTTTGCGCTGTGCGAGCAGTTCCTGCTTCATGCCTGCGAGTTTGTCCGCTATCTGGCGATACGCCTGTATCCGCTGCGCTACGGTTTCAAGGTTGGTGTGCGCTTTCAACAGCAAGTTTTTGCCCTGCTCAATCGCTTCGGGAGTCAAACCCTGCTGATAGTCATTTTCCAGAAAGTAAGTTGCTCCGTCGTTGGGATTGGGCTGATGCTTGAAAACTACCGCCGCATCGGGATGTTCCTTCATGTACAATTCGCCACGCGGCACGTACAGCGCTTTGAGACTGTCTATCAGGCTTTTAGTCAGCGATTCTTTGAGTTGCTCATCTTGGCGGATGTACTGTTTGTTTTCGGCAATCAGCGCATCGTATTGCGAAGCATCGGGCAGCATCGCCACATCCGAAAGCTGCGTTTGCAACACGTAAACCAGACTTTCAAAGTCGGAAAGACCAAATTTAGCAGCCTGAATTTCAATGCGTTGCCCTTTGGTATCTGCAATGGAAAGAATGGCTTTCTCGTTGGCTGTGAACGATTGCAACTGCTGCAAGGGGATTTTTTGCACCTTGCCGTCGGCTAATTGTACCAGTTCGGCTTTGTCTATGGCTGCCAGCGGAATTTCCTGCGTCTTACCCGCCGATTGCAGCGCCAGCCGCTCCTCGCTGAGCAAGATGGTTTGCACAGGCTTTGAAAAATACTGCACCGCGCCGATGCCAATACCAACCAGCCCGACAGCACCCAGCGCCAGCATCGCCATGCCCCCGATCAACCAGCCGATCACAGCCAGCACCACTCCGCCGAGCAAGTAACTGAGCGCAACGTTTTTGGAAGGTGTTTTTTCGGGGAGTACGTAGATTTCGTTTTCCATTATTGAAGATTAAACTACGCCGATTTACTTTTCTCTCTTTTCTTGTTCTTATCGCGCTTTTTAGCTAAACGTTTGAGCAAACTGGCGGTAATGTCTAAGAAGTTTGATTCGGTGATGATGCCGACCAAACTATCCTTATTGACTACCGGCAAACAACCCAACTGATTGTTGCGCATCAAATCCATTGCCTCGTAGATAGTAGCCTGAGGAGTTATCGTAATCGGATTTTTTACCATCAGCTCTTCAACCCTCGTATCGTTACTGTCGGGGTAGCGACTTTTGCGCAGAAAATGGCGCAAAAGCGCCCGGGACGATATTAGACCAATCAAGCGCCCTTCGTCGTCTTCAACAGGCATGTAGCGGATGCGCTTCCAGTCTATAATATCTGCACTTAGCTCTACCAAGTCATCTTTTTTAACAGTAAACAGATCGGTGGTCATAAACTCTTCTACGATGATACTGGTAGGTTCGTACTCAACAATATCCTCTGTAGTGGCATCCGGCCACTGGTGAACAGGCATATTCTGCACCTGATTTTTGATCATAGCTGCTGTGATCGCTGCAGTAGCCTCTTCTTTGGTTGTTTCTTTAATTAGCTTGGCGTATGAGTTCAGAATCCAGCGCGAGCCTGTAGTACCTGTCTCGTTGCGGGCTTCAATAATTCCGATGTACTTATCAATATCCTCCTTGGCTACATTGGCCTTTTTCAAACCTTCCTTGGCAAGCGGTATCAGCTCTTTGCGGATAAGCTCCATGTCAATGATTTTCTTGCCATGGAACCAAGTAAACTTCGACCCTAAACCTACGCGAGCAGCAGCTAAGAAGTTGGATTTGGCATCATCAAAATCCATCAACTTTGTAACATCGCCGTAGGCATCTTCAAAGCCATTCATCAAGCCGATCCAGAAAGCCGCATTCGCCACTTCATCTATCACAGATGGCCCGGATGGGAATACGCGGTTTTCTATGCGCAGGTGCGGCTTGCCATTAGGGCTGATCCCGTAGCAAGCTCTGTTCCATCGGTAAACAGTGGAGTTGTGGATATTAAGCGCCCGAAGACGAGGTGTTTGCCCGCTGCGCACCGACTCGAGCACATCCTCTTCTATGTCGGACATAAATATTACGCGGAAACGCATAATATCTTCCTTGTACATGTCCAATAAAGATCCTTTCAGCCACTGGCTGCCAAAAGTTACACGGGGACTTCGCTCGCGCAGATGCTCGGATGCAATGCGCGTATCTATTGACTGCCGGAACAAGGCAATGCGCGTTTCCGCCCAAAGCCGCTTGCCAAAAAGCATCGGCGAATTGGTAGCTATTGCCAATACAGGCGCGGCTATTGCTTGCGCAATGTTGTATTTTTTGACAAAATCATCGGGTTTGATCTGCAAATGCACCTGAAAGCTGGTGTTGCAGGCTTCTATCAGGGCAGAATCAACTAATACGTTCAGTTCATCCAATCCTTCGATGCGCACTTCGTATCTGTTGCCGCGCATCATATTGATCGCTTCCATGAGCGAATAGTAACGATCTACGGGAGTCAGGTTGTCCAGATTGATGTCAAACTTGCGGATCGTAGGCAAAATACCGGTCAGAATTGCCTGCGTATCGTGGCTTGTTGTTACCTCGCGCAAGATGTTGAGCATATCCGACAAACTATTTTCAAGCTCGGAAAAGCAATTACCCTCGAAGGTCAGCGGGGGCACATTCGCCTCTATGTTAAACTTGGCAAGTTCGGTTACAAAATTAGGGTGATTCAGTTGCTCCAACAATTCCACATTAACGGATGCGGGTTTGCCGTGCCTATCCACTAAGCACATCTCCTGCTCTGCCCCAATGCGTATAATATCAGTCTCAAACCAACCTTCGCGAAGCATGATATCCAATGCTTCCACATCTTTCAATAAATAGCGTGTAAACCGATTCAGGTCGGTGTGAGTTTTAGCTAAGCGCACCCTTTGATCGCCCATAGTTGTTGTTTGCGTTTATATGAATTTACAGGTTACTAAAATAAGTTAATTCGGAACAAAAACAAGCCGCTATCACTATTTAAGGCAACTCCTGCGCAAATGCAATGAAACATTTCTTTACCTGTCGCAGTACTTAATTGAACCAAATATCCGTAAGATGTTTAATTATTTTCAGATATGCCCAACTTGTATATGCGTCCGTTTGTAATAATGCTGATACTTCTGCTGGCAGCACAGGCTGCACGCGCACAATCCATTTATCAGGATGTTATCTACCTGAAGAATGGCGGCGTGGTCAGAGGTGAAATTATGCGGATAGAGAACGGGGTTTTACACATCCGCACCAATGGCGAAAGCATCACCGAGATACCTATGACAGATGTTAAACGCCTGACTAAGCAGCCTCGCACCTCCGTAGATACAGACTCGATCAAGCAGCGTGTATTCAAGTCGGAGGGGGTTGCTGTCTTCCAAGAAATCGGCTATGGCTACAGCACCGGGCTTTTGCGCACCTCGAGAGGTTCGTTCAACTACCAATCGCGGAGCTATACCTTCCTCGCAGGGGTAGGCGTATATATGGCCGACTATGTGCTGCTTGGTATTGGTACGGGCTACGGACAACTGGCTCCCGACAGACGCATTATTCCCATTTTTGGTGAGGTGCGAACGCATTTCTCGCGCAAACAATTTTCACCTTATCTACTGATGCGCGGCGGCTATGCAGTCGGCTGGCGCGACAACATATCAGGCAATGACTGGGGCGGCGCTATGTTTGAGGCTGCTGCAGGGATTAAAACTTTTCTTACCCCCCGCCATGCCATCTATGCGCAAGTTGGCTATCAGCAGCAGCAGCAGCGCATCGAACTGATCAATTTGTTTACCCAAACTATTTTCTCGGAACGGGCAAACTACCAGTTCTGGGGGCTTCGCGCAGGTATCCTATTTTAGAAATTCCTGAAATCGAATAATTTGCATCCTGAATAAACCTTGTGAAACCAAATCAGTAATTCTTATGAAAAAGTGGAAAAACTTAACGTTAGTAGCAATCGCTACCATCTGCTGTTACGTATTTGCAAGCGCCTACGCCAATGATAAATACGCCGACGCAATCATTGGGGTTTGGAAAACAGGCTCCGGCAAAGGTATGGTACGCATCTACAAAGAAGGCGACAAGTACTATGGCAAGCTCGTATGGCTCAAAGAACCCAACGACGAAAGCGGAAAGCCCAAAGTTGATAGAAACAACAGCGACGAATCGCTGCGCAACCGTCCGCTGATCGGGCTGGTTAACCTTCGCGACTTTGTTTACAAAGGCAACAAGGTTTGGGAAAATGGCCGCATTTATGACCCCGAAAACGGCAGCGACTACAGTTGCGAAATGAAATTGACCGATGAAAATACACTCGAAGTACGTGGATTTATTGGTGTATCGCTGTTCGGCAGAACAGATGTGTGGAAACGTCAGGTGAAGAAAAACTAATCGTATGCAGTCCAGATTCAACTTTTTGACACAAGCAGGCGCACTGCTTGTGTCCTTTTTATTGACAGCTAAATTAACTGTTGCACAAACCGACTCAACAAAAGTAGTCAATGAAGATTTTGAAGACTATAGCGAATATGGCGACGATGAAAGCGTTAAACGCTACTGCACCCAAAAAGTGCTTTTCCTCAGTCCCACAAAACTCATCAGCGTTGGTTACGAGTTGCAGCTGCCCCAAACCATCGGGACGACTTTTGCGCCCTTCACAGGTTCATCTCAAGAGGAAAGAGCAACTTTTCTCTCGCATGGGCTTCGTTTAGGCGCTAACTTTCCTGTCATCTCGCGGAGTAATATCATCGTCAATTTGGGCATTAATTACTACGAAAGCCGGATGCAATTTGAAAACGCAGGTAGTTTGGACAACGCCATGCATCGTGCATTGGAAGAACGCGGTTTGCGCACTACAGGTCTGATGGCTACGATTTTTAAGCCGCTCAACGAGAGAAACTTCATCATCGTAGCAGCCAATGCAGACCTTAACGGCAACTACAACTTTACGGACTTACAACCACTGAATACGACCCGCTACAGCATACTGGGCGTTTACGGCTGGAAAAAATCTGATAAACTGATGTGGGGCTTGGGCTGGGCGCGCACCTACCGCCTCGGCGAGGTCAATAACACCGTGCCTTTGCTGATGTACAATCGCACATTCAACGACCGTTGGGGAATTGAAGCCCTCTTGCCTGCCCGCTTCAATGTGCGTAGAAACTTCTCGCCAACCTCGCTCCTGCTATTGGGTTATGAGTTGGAAGGTAACTCTTATCACATCCGTTCCCGTGGCAGCGATCCTTTCAGCCAGTTGATCAACAGGTCTGAAGTGCGCCGCTCTGAACTGAAGGCAAGGCTCACCTACGAAAAGCAAATATCAGGATTTATCTGGCTGTCTGCGCAGGCAGGTATTCGCATAAATGCTAATTTTAATGTATCGGCAGCCGAAAATGCGCCACGCCGTGAGTATATCGTAGAAAATACACTCACCAATCCGCTATTTTTTGCATTCAGCATCAATTTAGTTAGCCCGTAATATGTGATACATACTTACCCAACCGCCCGCCTGTAAGCGTAGATCTTCTACCCTTACAGGCTTTATTTTTTTCCATTGACAAAATCGTACTACTTTCGGACACTGAAAAAGTTTGGGTACAAAAAATCTCTTAAGACTATATGTGTGGAATTGTTGCCTACATAGGCCCGCGACAAGCCTATCCAATCCTGCTGAAAGGCCTCAAACGGCTGGAATATCGCGGTTATGACAGCGCAGGTATTGCCATTATAGACGAGCAACTCAAGGTCTATAAGCGCAAAGGGCGCGTGGCAGATCTGGAGGAGCGGCTTGTTGGAGTTCAATTAGCCTCCAATATAGGCATTGGACATACGCGCTGGGCAACCCACGGCGAACCCAGCGACCGCAATGCGCACCCGCATATTTCACAAAGCGGAAAAATTGCCATGATTCACAATGGCATCATCGAAAACTACGCCCCTATCAAGCAAGAACTAACTGGCAAAGGCTACCAGTTTCACAGCGATACCGACACCGAAGTACTGCTCAATTTTATTGACGACATCCGCGAAAACAACAAGTGTTCACTTGAGGAAGCCGTCCGCATCGCGCTGAAGCGTATTGTTGGCGCTTACGTAATTGTGCTACTGGATATTGAAAATCCCGATACACTGATAGCGGCACGCAAAGGCAGTCCTTTGGTCATCGGCATTGGCAAAGGCGAGCACTTCCTTGCGTCTGATGCTTCGCCAATTTTGGAATATACCAAAGAGGTTGTCTATGTGAATGACTACGAAGTTGCTATTGTCAAGTCTGATGAACTGATTCTCAAGAATTTAGGCAACGAACGCCAAACCCCGTTCATTACCAAGCTGGATATGGATTTGGCAGCTATCGAAAAAGGTGGTTATGAGCACTTTATGCTCAAAGAAATTTTTGAGCAGCCTACGACCGTATTTGATTGCCTGCGCGGGCGATTGGATGCTGCACAAGGATTAATTACGCTCAGTGGCGTTGAACAGCACCTGCAAACCCTTATACAAGCCCGACGCATCATTATCATTGCTTGCGGCACCAGCTGGCACGCAGGGCTGGTAGGTGAATACCTGATAGAAGAACTCTGCCGCCTGCCCGTAGAGGTAGAATATGCCTCCGAATTTCGCTACCGCAATCCTGTTATCGGCAAAGGCGATGTAATACTCGCCATCAGCCAAAGCGGCGAGACTGCCGATACGCTCGTAGCGATCGAAAAGGCGAAAGAAAACGGCGCTTTTATCTATGGCATTGTCAATGTCGTAGGCAGTTCTATCGCAAGGCTTTCGCACACAGGTACTTATACGCACGCAGGCCCCGAAATAGGCGTAGCCTCTACTAAGGCTTTCACAGCACAACTAACGGTCATTACCTTGCTTGCCCTACGTCTGGCGCTCGCTAAAGCAACCATTAGCAGGGAGCGATTTTTGCACCTCTGCAACGAACTGGCTAATATTCCCGAACAGATCGGGCAAATTCTCAAGCATGCACCCGCCATTCAAGCCATTGCGCAGCGCTACAAAGATGCTCGCAACTTCCTCTATCTGGGGCGCGGCAATAATTTCCCGATTGCATTAGAAGGCGCGCTCAAACTCAAGGAAATCAGCTATATACATGCCGAAGGCTACCCCGCAGGCGAGATGAAACACGGCCCGATCGCGCTCGTGGACGAAGAACTGCCGGTAGTTTTTGTAGCAACTAAGGATGCTGTCCACGAAAAAGTTGTCAGCAATATGCAGGAGATCAAAGCCCGTAAAGGCAGAGTGATTGCTGTTCTGACAGAAGGCGACAACTTCACGGCACAGCTCTGCGAAGCCTCTATCGAAATTCCTGCAACAGATGAGTTGCTCACCCCGCTGCTAACGGTAATTCCGATGCAGCTACTTGCCTATTACATCGGCGTTGCCAAAAATCTGGATGTAGATAAGCCGCGCAACCTTGCCAAATCGGTAACGGTTGAATAGTGCTTAACTTCAACCAAAACAGCATGCAGGTAGAGACAGATGATGCGATCTCATGCAGATTTCCTGCTTACATTCCATCAGGAAAGAACCTCAATAACATCCAAAGCCACAAGTGATTCACGGGTTCTTCTAATCAGGTTTTGCCAAAGCTAACAAACGAATGCTGTTTTCCTGCACTTTCTGTATCTTTAGGGCGATAGAAAAGTTTTACATGTATGAGCTACAAGCCTCAAACCATTGCGGAAAAAATCCTTTCCAATCATAGCGGAAAGGCAGTCTATGCCGATGAACTGACGATTGTGCAGGTGGACGGCGCGATGGCAAGCGATACGACTGCGCCTTACGCCATCAAGGCATTTGAAGAAATGGCGGGCGGAAAAACAGTATGGAATCCTGAAAAGATTGCTTTGGTGATTGATCATGCCGCCCCTGCGCCCAATCAAACCATCAGCAACCTGCACCAACTCATGCGCGAATTTAGCAGAAAGCACAATATCCGCCTTTTTGACGTGGGCGAAGGCATTTGCCATCAGGTAATTATGGAAAACGGCTATGTAAAGCCGGGCGACGTATTTACAGGAGCAGATTCGCACACAACGCACTATGGCTGCATCAATGCCTTTTCGACGGGAGTAGGCGCGACTGACCTTGCGGCAGTCTGGCTGACGGGCAAAATATGGTTCAAAGTGCCGCGCACAATCAAAATTGTAATCAACGGCAAGTTGCAAAAAGGCGTGTATGCCAAAGATGTCATTATGCACGTGATGAGCCACATGGGAATTGAAGGCGCAACCTATCAGGCGATTGAATACTGCGGTTCAACAGTTGCCGACATGAGCCTTTCCAGCCGCGCCGTACTGGCTAATATGGCAGTCGAAATGGGCGGGAAAGCAGGTTTGGTGCATCCCGCAGGTTTACAGTTAGACTATGACTTTGTGCCGATCGTACCCGACGAGGGCGCTGCCTACAGCCGCGTATTGGAGTTGGATGTAAGTGAGCTAAAGCCGCAGATAAGCCTCCCCCACCAGCCCGATCGGGTGCAGGATCTGGAAAAAATCAAAGGCATAAAAATAGATTACGCATTTATCGGTACTTGCACTAATGGCAGACTGGAAGATCTGCATGCGGCTGCCGATGTTTTACGAGGCAGAAAAATACATCCTTCGGTGCGTATGCTCGTTATTCCTGCCTCTAAGCAGGTATTTCAAGCAGCCATGCGCGACGGAACTATGGAAATCCTGATGGATGCGGGCGTTAGTTTTGCCACTTCGGGCTGCGGGCCTTGCGTAGGCTCACACATGGGCGTTCCTGCCGATGGCGAGGTAGTCATTTCGGCTGCCAACCGCAATTTCAAAGGTCGTATGGGCAATCCGAAAGCCCAAATTTATTTGGGTTCGCCCGCCACTGTAGCGGCTTCGGCTGTGGCAGGTTGTATTACCGATGCGGCAGATTTGTAATGAAAATTAGAAAATCGCAGCAAATGTGGAACGCGTGCGAAACCTTGCTGCAAAACATAACATGATGGAACAACAGGACAACTTTCAACCGCGCACAGACCTGAGTGCACTCACACAAACGATTACAGACATTCGTGCCGAAGTGGCACAGCTCGTCATCGGACAGCGGCAGATGATAGACCTGCTGCTGACAGCTATCTTGGCTGACGGGCATGTGCTCATAGAAGGTGTGCCGGGAATAGCCAAAACACTGACTGCCAAAGTTTTATCGCGTATTATGAATATTCGCTTTTCGCGGATTCAGTTTACGCCCGATCTGATGCCTTCCGACGTACTGGGAACTTCGGTGTACAGCCTGAAAAGTGGCAATTTTGAGTTCAAAGCAGGGCCGATCTTTGCCAATGTAGTACTGATTGATGAAATCAACCGCGCTCCGGCAAAGACGCAGGCAGCCCTTTTCGAGGTGATGGAAGAGCGGCAGGTTACTATTGACGGCAAGTGCTACCCAATGCAGCCCCCGTTTATTGTACTGGCAACCCAAAACCCGATTGATCAGGAAGGCACTTACCGGCTGCCCGAAGCGCAGTTAGATCGCTTTTTGTTCAAGATTCAGGTAGATTACCCCTCGCACGAAGAGGAGCTAACCATGCTAAACGGTTTCCACACCCGTCGGACGCAAAATGACCTTTCTATCATTCGCCCCTTGCTGAGTGCAGAGGACATCATGCGCTACCGTGCGCTGGTGGGCAGTGTACACGCGGAAGAATCTATTCTTTCGTATATTGTACAGGTCGTAGGGCAGTCCCGCAACGAACCTGCCGTTTATTTGGGCGCTTCCCCGCGTGCTTCAATTGCTATTTTGAACAGCTCGAAGGCATATGCCTTGCTCAACGGGCGCGATTTTGTAACGCCTGAAGATGTACGCTTTGTCGCGCCACACGTACTGCGCCACCGCATCATGCTCACTGCCGAGAAGGAGATGGAAGGATTTACCTCTGATCAGGTCGTTCAGCAACTAATTGATCGGGTAGAAATTCCCCGATAGACAACGCTATGCCAGCAGTTGCATGACTTGTCTGCGGTAGTCTTCGTGTGCGGTCTTTGCCCATTGGATGAAACTATTGTCCGCTAGGCTGCCGATGACAACGTCCATTTCCCGCTCGTTGGCATAAACTGCTTTCCGGTACGGATTATCGTAGTCTTTCTTGCGGCTGTTGAAAATGTTTTGCGTCAGTCGCTCATCGGTAAACAGGCTTTCCTCCAGCACCTGCTCAATTACCGCAGGATCAGTTAGGGACTGGTTGAAAACGCGCTCATAGGCGGCCATGGCGTGCTTAAGTTTTTCCATAGGATAAATTGCGCCTTGCTCGCGATAGAACTGGTGTACCTCGTCCCAGCGTGTAGTCTGCCCAGTTTTGATGCGCTCCAGCAACTGCTCGAAGGTATCGCGGCGGATGAGTTGCCCACCTACATTTTCCCATGCCAAAAAACTGTAATCTGTGGGTAGCGCTGCAACAAGCATTGGCAAACTACTGATTCCGCGCAGTTGGGCGAAGTTTACCAACTGTCGGGCTAGGTAGAGGCTGATCAGTTCGCGATAGATAGTATAAGCCTCCACCGCTTTCTGGATCACAACGGGGCGGCGGCTGTTCTCAAAACCGTTTGCCAGTACTGTCATTTGCCCTACTGCTTCAGGCGATTGTTGCAACAGTCTGTGCCCCAGCGGCAGGATTTCATCTGCGCTGTACTCGCTCCGGTGTCGGTTTTCCTGTTGCAGGTGCGTTTGTGCAACGGCTGTGGCGATCACATCTAAGCCATGAACCATCTCGTTGATTGTGTCGGGGGCGAGGTAGTCATACTCCAGCAGTTGCACTTTGTCGGTGCGTTTGTCGCGGTCGCTGTACTTCCGTGCATTCCTTGCAAGGGCATACATATTGTAGAAAAACCAGTAGCCGGGCATTACCAGCAGGCGGTTCTCGTGCAGATCGTTGCTGACTAAGGAAAAAGGCAGCGGAATATTCATTTCATAGTTGAAATCGCTTTTTGCCAGAATGGTAAAAGAGGCAAAAACAGAATTGTGTTTGATACTGACACACAGCCCCGGCCAAAAACCTCTGCCTGCAATCATTTCGCCGTCAGCGCCCCGACTGTTGTGGTTGCTACCAATGGTTGCGCCTGCGGCTATGTTGGTTTGTCCCTTCAGCAGTGCCGCACAGAGAAAGGAATTATTATGGTGCTGTTCGTGCGCCGGAAAAATAAGCGAGTTCAGTACTTCACAGCAGGAAATAACAGCATTATTGCCCAAATAAGAGTTAATCAGCCGCGCCCCGTACTTAAGTTGCGAATGCGATGCCATGATAAAACGGACTGCCTTTACACCATAAAAAATACGGCAGCCCTCCCCTATGATACCATTCACTAACTCGCAGCCTTCCCCGATTTGGGTATGTGCGGCTGCTGACGAATTGATGGTCAGATTCTTCAGTTTGTTTGCACCTTTGATGTACACGTCTGACCCCATGCTGACATCTTTAATAATTTTGGTGTTTTTAATGATGCAGCGGTTGCCAATTCTACCGTAAAAGCCCCGCTTGTTAGAGAATTTTTGCAGCGTCATTTGCCGAAAACTTTCCATGAGCGCAGCATCGTGGCGGTTGCGTGTCCACATCCACGCATCGCCGGGGAGCATCCCGTCGAAGGGCAGCACTTTTCGCCCGCCATTTTCGTTGCAAAGTTCCAACCAGATACGGACGGCTTCGTCTTCGCCTTCTTTGAGCATTCCATTGCCGAATTTGGCGTAGTCAGTAGTTGCCATTTCGTTAATATTCGCCATAATTACCTCATTCCCAATGAGGTAATGCGAAAGATAATTCACGTTGTCAATCACAACGTTATCGCCAATGTCGCAACTGATGATGGTGCTGTTGTATAGCCCGACGCGCATCCGCAGATTGTGGTATTCTAAATAATAAGGTTCTAATTTACCGAGGCGGATCAAGCCGAAAAACTGACAGTTTTTAACTAAGCGCGGGTCGAAGGCCGCGCTGACCCAGATCTGGTTCCAGTCATCACTTGTGTTGTTGTTGCGCACAAGTGCCTCTATTTCATAAGCTGTCAGGTGGCGATAGTTGCCGTTGGGGTTCTGTTCGCGTCGGAGATAGTATTCATCCTTGCCTTCGGGCAGATATTGGGCGGGTATAAACTGATAGCCTAACTGCTGAATCGGATGTCGAGTAATCTTGTTCATGGTCTGTGGTACAATCCTAATGTTAAGTTTACTTAAAGCCTATTAGGTCTTCGGGTTTATATGTAAATTCACTGCAAATTTGGGCATTTACAGATAATGCGCTGCTATGTATAGTGTGCATGCTGTCGAAATTATCAAGACTGTAAGCGATGTACAATAGCGACAACGTAACACTACACATGCAGATATAGTAGCCGGGCTTGTTCTCATGGCGAAAAAATTAGTTGTGATAACAACTAATTTGCTCAAGATAGCGTAAATTGCAAACCTGAAATAATTGACAACTATTCATCAATCATCTTTTATATACAATGGAACACAACGCATCAACAAGCACAGTTTCCTATAATGTGAATGGTACCAACGGGGAAAGCAAATGCCCGTTTACCAATGGCATGCTGAAACAAGTGGCAGGTGGCGGCATGACCAATCGCGATTGGTGGCCCAACCAGTTGAAATTGAATATCCTTCGTCAGCATTCTAGGCTTTCCAACCCAATGGATGAGCATTTCAATTATGCTAAGGAGTTCAAAAGTTTAGATTTGGCAGCAGTGAAGCAGGATATCTACGAACTGATGACTACTTCGCAAGACTGGTGGCCTGCCGATTACGGTCATTATGGGCCACTCTTTATCCGCATGGCATGGCACAGTGCAGGTACTTATCGCATCCACGACGGACGCGGCGGCGCAAGCGGGGGGGCGCAGCGTTTTGCCCCACTCAATAGTTGGCCGGATAATACCAATTTAGATAAAGCCCGCCTGCTGCTCTGGCCTATCAAGCAGAAGTACGGCAAGAAACTCTCTTGGGCAGATCTGATGATTCTGGCAGGTAATTGTGCCTTAGAATCTATGGGCTTCAAAACCTTTGGCTTTGGCGGTGGTCGGGAAGACATATGGGAGCCGCAAGAAGACATCTACTGGGGTTCTGAAACCGAGTGGCTGGGCGACAACCGCTACACCGGCGATCGCGAACTGGAAAACCCGCTGGCCGCTGTACAGATGGGCTTGATTTATGTAAACCCTGAAGGGCCCAACGGCAAACCCGATCCAATTGCTGCTGCCCGCGACATCCGCGAAACTTTTGGCCGCATGGCAATGAACGACGAAGAAACCGTTGCCCTGATTGCAGGAGGACACACTTTTGGTAAGGCACACGGGGCCGCCGATCCGGCCAAATACGTAGGGCGCGAACCCGCAGGTGCTGCTATCGAAGAGCAAAGCATGGGCTGGAAGAATACCTTCGGCACCGGCAACGCACAATATACTATCACCAGTGGTTTGGAAGGCGCATGGACAACTACGCCAACCCAGTGGAGCAACAACTACTTTGAAAACCTCTTCGGCTACGAGTGGGAACTGACAAAAAGTCCTGCCGGAGCATGGCAGTGGAAGCCCAAAGGCGATGCAGGTGCAGGTACCGTACCTGACGCACACGATCCGAACGTGCGCCATGCACCTATGATGCTGACTACTGACCTTGCACTCCGCTTCGATCCGGCTTACGAAAAGATCGCTCGCCGTTTCTACGAAAACCCTGATGAATTTGCTGATGCATTTGCCCGCGCATGGTTCAAACTGACACACCGCGATATGGGCCCTCGTGTACGTTACCTCGGACCTGAAGTCCCTGCCGAAGAGTTGATTTGGCAAGATCCTATACCTGCTGTTACGCACGAACTCATTGACGAGCAAGACATCGCCACGCTAAAGAACAGAATACTTGCTTCGGGATTGTCTGTGGCGCAACTGGTAGGTACTGCGTGGGCTTCTGCCTCTACCTTCCGCAATTCGGACAAGCGCGGCGGCGCTAACGGCGCTCGCATCCGTCTGGCCCCTCAGAAGTACTGGGAGGTTAATAATCCCATCCAACTATCTAAAGTATTGGATACTTTGGAAGGCATCCAAAAAGAGTTTAACACCGCTAATACAGCCAAGCAGGTATCGCTTGCCGATCTGATCGTATTGGGGGGTTGCGCTGCTATCGAGCAGGCTGCTAAAGCTGCCGGCTACGAAGTAAGCGTACCATTCACCCCGGGCAGAACAGATGCCTCGCAGGAACAAACAGACGTAGAATCCTTTGCAGTCCTTGAGCCGGTTGCCGATGGTTTCCGCAACTACAAGAAAGCAAAAACAGGCTATACAGCTTCTGCGGAAGAAATGCTGATTGACAAAGCGCAATTGATGACTTTAACAGCTCCTGAAATGACGGTGTTGGTAGGCGGTATGCGTGTACTGAATACTAACTTTGACGGCTCTAAGCACGGCGTATTCACCAACCGTCCGGAAGTACTGAGCAACGACTTCTTCGTAAACCTGCTCGACTTGGGCACGACTTGGAAGGCTACTTCTGCCGCGCAGGAAACTTTTGAAGGAATTGACCGCAAAACAGGCATTGTGAAGTGGACAGGAACTCGCGTAGACCTGATCTTTGGTTCTAATACCGAACTTCGTGCGATTGCTGAAGTTTATGCCTGCACCGACGGCGAAGCGAAGTTTGTAAAAGACTTCGTAGCTGCATGGAACAAGGTAATGAACCTCGATCGCTTCGATCTGCAAAGCTAATTTCCAATAAGCATCAAATAAAGAAACCGATGAGCTGCAAAGCCCATCGGTTTTTTGTTGGATGATGTGTTAGTAACACGCCCTTTATGGTGTGCTTATGTAAGCAGGTTCTATGCTACCAACATGCAATCCCTCTGGCTTGCATTTGAACACAGTTCCTACGGGATAAAAACTACGTGGTATATGATGCATTTTAGTATAAAATACCTTATTTCAACTTCGCCAGCGCCTCGCCGATGCGGCGGATGGCTTCTCTGATTTGCTCATCGGCGGCGGCTGTGGATATGCGCACGCAAGGAGGCGCGCCGAAACTATCCCCATCTACAATGGAAACGTGCGCTTCGTTGAGCAAGTACATACACAAATCGTAAGAGTTTTTGATGTGGTAGTTGCCATAAGACTTGCCGAAATAGGCGCTTACATCAGGGAAGATATAGAACGCGCCTTCGGGGTTATTGGTCTTGATGCCGGGGATCTGATCTAAGAGTTGCTTTGCCAGATCGCGGCGGCGCAGGTATGCCTCCGCCATTTGCCGCGTAGGGGCTAAGTCGCCCGTAATAGCTGCTACTGCTGCTTTCTGTGCAATGGAACAGGTGCCAGAAGTTACCTGCCCCTGCATTTTGTCGCAAGCATCGGCAATCCATTTAGCGCCTGCCATGTAGCCCACACGCCAGCCGGTCATGGCGAAGCCCTTAGAAAAGCCATTTACCGTGATGACACTATCTTTGATAAAATCCAAAGAGCCTATGCTAAAATGCTCGCCTGTAAAATTGATATACTCGTAAATTTCATCGGCAATAATATACACAGAATTGCCTATTTTTTCTTCGTGTTCTTTGACAACCTTGGCAATTTCCGTCAACTCTTCGCGTGAAAATACTGCACCTGTCGGGTTGCAGGGCGAAGAAAACATGATTGCTTTTGTTTTAGGGGTCAAGGCTGCGCGTACCTGCTCGGCAGTAACTTTATATTCATTGTCCAACGAACCGCTGATGACTACGGGCGTTCCTTCGGCTAATTTCACCATTTCCATGTACGACACCCAGAATGGCGCAAAAATAATCACTTCATCGCTGGGGTTTACCAAACACAGCAGCACATTGGCGAGCGACTGTTTAGCACCTGTCGAAACCACGATATTTTCGGGTTTCACGTCCAAACCGTTCTCGCGGTTGAGTTTGTCGGCGATTCCCTTGCGCAGGTCAGGAATGCCCGCCACAGGCGTGTAGAAAGTAAAACCCTCGTCAATCGCCTTTTTGGCGGCATCTTTGATGTGTTGCGGAGTTTGAAAATCGGGTTCGCCAAGGTTTAGACTGATAACGTCTATTCCTTTGGCTTTCAGCTCGCGGGCTTTTTTTGCCATTTCGAGGGTTTGCGACTCGGCCAGTGAATTGATGCGGTCGGAAAGGCTTTGCGGGCCTGCATGTATACGGGATGTAGCAAGGGAACTCATAAGCAAGGATACCTTTAAGTTTGCAAATTTATGCTGTTTTTTTGCGAAGATTGCATAGCAATAAGCGCATTATTGCACTTTTTTCATTGCTGTACGCGATTGCGCAAGTACCATTCGCGGAAACTTTCTTGGGGCGGCTCGGGCATTTGCCGGCGTTTTGCCCAAACATTGAGCGGATTATTGACCAAAAATTCGGGCGCAAAGCGCAAAAAGCCGCGTCCGATTTTTCCCGCTGCTCGGTAGAAAATAGGATTGCCAAAAATTTTGCCCAACGCTTTCATACCTTGGCGCTTGGGAAGCGGCAATAAACCTTCTTTGGCAATTATCTGCCGCCACTTATAGAGTTGCTGATGAATATCAATTTTTACAGGGCAAACGTCGCTACAAGAGCCGCAAAGGGTAGAAGCGAAGGGCAGTGTGGCGTGTTCGCGCATGTTCACGTTAGGTGAAAGAATAGAGCCGATCGGGCCGGGGACGGTGTAACCATAGCTATGCCCGCCACTGCGCCTGTAAACAGGGCAGGTGTTCATGCAAGCTCCGCAGCGGATGCAGTACAACGACTTGCGGAAATCGGGTCTGCCTAACTGTTCCGTGCGCCCGTTGTCTACCAGAATGACGTGTATTTCGCCGCCTTTTTTGGGTTTCAAAAAGTGGGAGGAATAGGTCGTAATCGCTTGTCCGGTGGCGCTTCGAGCGAGCAGCCGCAGGAATACGCCTAAGTGTTCCTGTGCGGGAATAACTTTTTCGATACCCATGCTGGCAATATGCACGTCGGCAATGTGTGCGCCCATATCGGCATTGCCTTCATTGGTACAAACGACAAAACCACCCGTTTCAGCAATGGCAAAATTTACACCTGTAAGCGCTACTTTATTTTGCAGAAATACTTCGCGGAGGTGCTGTCTTGCTGCTTCGGTGAGGTATTTGGGGTCGCTTGCGCCTTTTTCTGTGCCTAACTTTTCATGGAACAACTCCCCTATTTCCTCTTTTTTCATGTGGATAGCAGGCAGAACGATATGGCTTGGCGACTGGTTAGCAAACTGCACGACGCGCTCGCCCAAGTCCGTATCTACTACTTCTATGCCATTTTGTGCCAGAAATTGATTCAGATGGCACTCTTCGGTCAGCATTGACTTGCTTTTTGCCATGCGTTGTACGCCCTTTGCCTGCAAAATCTGTAGTACGATTTGGTTGTGCGCCGCTGCGTCTTTTGCCCAATGAATAATGATGCCATTTTTGGTGGCATTTTTTTCAAATTCAACAAGATAATCATCTAAGTTGGACAATACGTTGGCTTTGATCTGTGAAGCCAGTTCGCGGAGTTGCTCCCATTCGGGAACAGCGCGAACAGCCGCATCGCGCTTTTGGCGGACAAACCAAAGCGTTTCATCGTGCCAGTTGGCGCGCGACAGATCCTGATTAAATTTGGCAGCTTCGCGGGAATGGTTCATAGCTACTTGGCGGAATATCGTTTTGTGATATGCAATATAAATCACTCTTGTCCAAACAGCAACCACTCCAGCGCAACCATTGGCTGTGCTTTGACTTCTTTGATGCGGCTAACAAAAAAGAGGTCGTGTTTACCCTGCTGCGGCGGAATGGCAATTTTGGGCATTTGGAAAACAGGCTCGCCTGCAATGCTTGCTTGCCCGATCAGTTTGCCGTCGGGTGCGCCCAGCCTTATTTCGATGACCGCGCTTGTGCCTTGTGTAGCAGCGCCCAGCGTAATGCTCGCAATACCTGTCAGATCAATATTTTTGAATGCTGCAAAAGTATTATCGCCCATAATGGCGTAATCTTTCCCATTGAAGTTTACCTTCATCAGGTTCGCAGGCGCATTGGCATCTACTGCCTTGAGAGTCGGTGGGCGCAGCACGAGCGTACTGGTGTTAGTAATTGCCCCTACTCCATTGCCGCCTTTATCGGTGTAGGCAGCACGAAGAACATAAATGCCTTTCTCATTTTTACCAATATGCCGGTCTGCGATAAAGTTGCCTTTCATTGGCAATGTACCCGCTTTTTTGTCTTCGGCGAGACTGAGAATATAGCGTGCCATCTCGGAAGCCTGCTCCAAACTGATCTGCGGGTGGGCTGCCATTCCCTTATCGCCCCAAACACCAGCGCCACCTTTGATGATTTTTTCTGCCAAATAAGCAACCGCATTATGGGTTTGATGGTAGCGTTTGGCAATGTCTGTATAGCTTGGGCCTACCGATTTCTGTTGCAGGGCATGGCAGGCGCGACAATCGCTGTCATCTATCAGGCGTTTACCTGCCAGAAAACCTGTGATCTCGCTGCTGTTGACCTGATGTCCTTGCGCAATGATGGTCAGGTCTTTGCCTTCGGACAGGTAGTCCATCCTAACAATTACCTCTTCGGGATCTATGCCGCCGCTCTCTACTGTTCCATCCTCTTTGTCGCGCACGCTGACCGTGTAATTGCGCTGCTCGTTGTCGAAATAGAAGGTCTGATTACCGCTGACCGTCAAACTGACTTCGGGCGGTGCGTTGCCTGCCCGAATTTCGATTGTTTGTTGGGCGGTGCCTCCTTTGCCATCGGAAACCTTCAAGCGCACTTGATATATGCCCGGCTTAACAAAGATAAAACTCGGTGCGGCAGTGGTTGCCTGCGGCTTCTTCGCATCTGCGGTAAAAAACCATTCGTAGCGCAACGGGTCGCCGTCGAAGTCCACTGTTCCCTTGGTATCAAACTGCACTTTGAGCGGAGTTGCCCCTACTACTTTGTCTGCATTCAGTTTTACAACAGGGCGACGGTTGCCCGCGCTGTATTCTATGCGCACCAACCGCGCATCGGCATTCCGACTGAACCAGTTAGTACCATACTCCAACATGTACAACGAACCATCGGGCGCAAACTCCATATCCATCGGATTGTTGAAAACCGTATTAGGCATAAAGCGGGACAGATTTTTCATTTGTCCCTGCTCGTCGAAAGAAACGGTCATTAGCCAACCGCGCATCCATTCGTAGATGAACAATTTACCGTCGAAATAATCAGGAAAGCCGATGTCCGACTTTCGGTAGCGATCGGCATGGAACACCTCGCCCGCCATCGGGTTGCGCCCGCCTGTGCCCACGATCGGAAACTCTTTGGATTCGCCGTAAGGATACCAGATCATGGCTTTTTGCGCGGGTGGCAGTTCTTTGCGTCCGGTATTGTTTGGCGAAAGATTCATCGGCTTTTCAGGATTAAAAAAGCCCAGCGGTTGTTTGGTCTCAAAATCATAGCGCTGGTAGGCTTTGTTATCGGCAACAAAATGCGGCCAGCCAAAGTTGCCGGGCGCTTTGGCCTGATTGATTTCACAGTATCCTTTTGGGCCGCGTTCGGGACTGTCCTCGCCTGCATCTGGGCCTACGTCGCCCCAATACAAGTAGCCTGTTTTTTTGTCAACCGAAATGCGGTAAGGGTTGCGGCAACCCATTACATAGATTTCAGGGCGCGTGTTGGGAGTGCCTTTTGGAAAGAGATTACCCTCGGGGATGGTATAAGAGCCGTCTGCCTGTGGCTTGATTCTCAAGATTTTACCGCGCAGATCGTTAGTATTTGCCGATGATCGCTGCGCATCCCAAGGGCTGCGATCGGGGCGCTCGTCGGAGGGCGAATACCCGTCTGATGCAAAGGGATTGGTATTGTCGCCTGTGGAAAGGAATAGGTTACCCTGCCCGTCGAAAGCAATTGATCCGCCTGTGTGGCAACATTCCTGCCGCTGTACAGGCACTGTCAGTATTTGAACCTCAGTGCTGGGGTCGAGGCTGTCGCCTTTCATCGTAAAGCGCGACAACTGATTGACCGACGCTACAGGATGCGAATAGTACAAGTATATCCACTTGTTTTGTGCGAAATCAGGATCGGCGGCAAGCCCCAGCAGCCCGTCTTCGTGGGTAGTATTGACCTTGAATTGGTTAGCTTCTTTGACTTTATTTTCGTCGGGGCGGTAAATTTTGATCTTGCCCTTCCGCTCCAGAAAGAGGACGCGCCCGTCGGGTAGTACGGTTAGTTCTGTAGGCTCATCTAAGTAGCTGTCTAATACTACTTTGGTGAATCGGTTTTCTTCGGGTACGCGCTTGCTTTTGGCTTTTTGATAGTCCAAAGGCGCAGCATTACCGATTGCATACCTTAGCCCCCCGCTGATATGGCGCAAGAAGTCAGGCTCGGAAAAACTCTCTTCCGTATGCCCGCCTGCGGTGTACCATGCTCGGCCGCCGTCAAATTCATGATACCATGCTATGGCATGATGGTCGGTCATGTTAGACCCGATATAAGATTTTTCATTGATGCGCATCAGTATGCGCACGCCGGGGTACATGTCGCGGTAGTCGTACCATTCGTCGGTGCGCTCCAGCGTATCGGGCAGGTGTTCGGTAGAGGGATGGTTTTTATCAACGACAAAAATCTGCCCGCGCTGTACGTTGGAAGGCGTAGAAGGATGCCCGTTGAAATAGCCGCCGACAAGTTGCCCGTACCAAGGCCAGTCATACTCCGTATCTGCGGCG
This sequence comes from Rhodoflexus sp., assembly GCF_053489755.1. Taxonomy (NCBI): domain Bacteria; kingdom Pseudomonadati; phylum Bacteroidota; class Cytophagia; order Cytophagales; family Thermoflexibacteraceae; genus Rhodoflexus; species Rhodoflexus sp. The sequence goes on along the minus strand of NZ_JBRCHD010000038.1, from coordinate 90,558 downwards.
GCATGGATGCCGACATAGCCTCCTCCAGCCTGTATATAGCGCTCAAAATCAGCTTGTTGTACTTCGTTTAGCACATCGCCTGTCGTACTGAGAAATACTACTGCTGCATATTTCTTCAGGTTGTCTTCGTTGAAGTTGGCGGCATTTTCGGTGGTATCCATCAGGTAGCCGTTTTGCTCGGCTATCTTCCGCAGGGCAGCAATACCGTTGGGAATGGACGAGTGCCTGAAGCCGGCAGTTTTGGAAAATACCAATATGCGGACAGGGTCTTTGGAACGCATGTAGCAACTGTCTGCCACAGCGAGCAGCAGCAAAATAAATATGGTCGTTAGCAGCTTTGTTTTCATTTTCTTTGGAAAAAGGGCAGTGTGATTTACCCAATTTCGGAAAAAAGCATCAAATAACAACCACTACGGTGCAAGCAATTTGTACCCCGTACCGTGGATGTTCATAATCTGGATGCGCTCATCAGCCTTAAGATACTTGCGCAACTTGGTGATATAAACATCCATGCTTCGTGAGTTGAAGTAGTTATCATCTCCCCAAACCTTGCGCAAGGCTTTGGATCGTTCCAATACCTGATTTTTGTGCTGGCACAACATTTCCAACAGTTCGGCTTCTTTGGAGGTGAGTTTCATTTCCTCGCCCATGCCCGAAAGAATGTGGAGCTTGGTATCATAGGTGAAATTGCCGATTTGGTAGCTGCCGTTGGTCGGAACTACCTGCCTAACGGTTCTGCGCAACACAGCATTGACCCGCAGGAGCAACTCTTCCATACTGAAAGGTTTGGTGATGTAATCATCTGCACCTACCTGAAAGCCGCGAATCGTATCTTCTTTCATGGATTTGGCTGTCAGGAAAATAATCGGTACATCTTTTTCTATTTTTCGAACTTCTTCTGCCAGTGCGAAGCCATCCATAATCGGCATCATGACGTCAAATATGCACAACTGAAAAACCTCGCTTTTGAAAGCTCGCAGCGCAGATCTTCCGTCGCGATAGAGAACCGGTTCAAAGCCTTTTACTTCGAGGTAGTCCTTAAGAATCTGTCCCAGATTAGGGTCATCTTCAACTAATAAAATTTTGTTGAGCGTCATACTGATACGGTAAGAATAAGGTAAATGTGCTGCCTTTACCGGGTTCACTTTGAACAGCAATTTGTCCGTGGTGCGCGTCTATCATCGTTTTTACATAGCTCAAGCCCAGTCCAAATCCTTTAACATTGTGAATGTTGCCTGTTGGTACGCGGTAAAATTTATCGAAAATACGGTTGATAACATCCTTAGACATGCCCATGCCTTTGTCTGCGATGGAAACGATGATACCATCGCGCCCGTCTTCGGTTGTAATACTGATTTGTGGATTTTCGGGCGAGTACTTGGTGGCATTGTCGAGCAGGTTGTAGAAAATATTAGTTAGGTGTACTCTATCTGCTTCAATCACCGTCTTTGTGGCTTCCAATTGCTTGGAAAGTCGTCCGCCTTCACTTTCGATGCCGAGTTTCATGTGTTCGGCCGCCTGATTGAGCAGTTCGTGTACATCTATGTTTTCTATCTTGAGTTTGAAGTCGCCTTTTTCTAAAGATGCAATTTGAAGCACTTTTTCTACTTGATGCCCCAGCCGATCGTTTTCATCTTTAATGATGCCTAAGTAACGATCTAAAATTCGCTTATTGGCCCGCATATCAGGCTCTTGCAGCGCCTGACAAGCCAATGAGATGGTTGAGATTGGTGTCTTGAACTCATGCGTCATATTATTGATAAAGTCGCGGGTTACTTCCGAGACTTTTTTCTGGCGAATGATAGTAGAAATGGCAAAGGCAAAACAGGCAATAATAATAACGTTAAAAACAGCAGAAGACACTAAAACAGCCGTCATTTCTCGCAGGATTTCCTTGTAGTTGTCGGGGAAATGTACGTGCAGAAAGCTAGGCGGCGACATATCATCGTTAGGAAACAGCCTTACCGATATGCCGTTGCGCAGAATTTCTGCATTGGCTTGGCTATCCTGCAACTTGGTATGGATAAACTGATACGCGCTGCTTGTATCTTTGACCAATACGCCAAATTGATAGGGAAGGTTAATACCTTTAGCGGTAATTTCGCGTGCCAGCAGCGAGTCCAGCAGTGCGACATTGATTCGCTCGGCAATTGGGCGATTGAAATTGCGACGGTTGTTGATAATGCCCATAATCATGTCTAACTCTTCGAGATTTTCCAGCAGTTGCTGCTGCTCTAATTGCTGCATGTAGGCTGTCGAGTCACCAATGACTAGATAACTACGCGCCCAAGAATGGCCGATGGCACTGCTATTGCGCAAGCGACTACGCACAGAAAACTGCTCGAAGAAAATATCTTGACCAGATTGCAGCAAAGACGTTTCGGAAGATCCGGCAGGTAGCTGGGGCTGGGGCTTGCTTTCATTGATCCGACTGTAGATCTGTGCTAGCAGTATATTGCGTTCGGCAAGCAGTGCATTTTGCTTGTGCATGGCTGCATGTATTTCCCGACGTTCCAACGTGCGGGCTACATTTTCCAAAGCACCCATTACCTCGCTTTTAAAACGAGCAGCACTCAACTCGAAAGCTTTATTGATCCAGTAAAATTGGAGCACGATCAGCCCGAGCGTAGCGCCGGTCATAAATACAATGATATATCGTAGTTGTCTTTTGCTCATTGTTTGCTTGTTGCAATATTAACGCGAAACCTGCGGAGTGGCTTCACGGCTTAACATAGTTTAACAAGCGCTTACTTTAGCCTGATCTCAGTACAATAGTTACTGTACAGATCCTTCAGGATAATCACTACAATGGCATCTCTGGCTGTTTTAGCTATCCCGATCTGTTCTTTTTTATTGCCTTTACTAACGGTGTTGCCATCCCAATGATAAGTAACGCCGCTGCTGACAGTAATTGTTTTGGTATTGCTGTTAAAAGCGAAATAATCCAGTGCAGTAGTCATTGACTCGCCTTCGGGATAGATCAGGCGGCTGGCAATGTTACCTTTGGGACTATTGTACAGTTCGCAGTTGCAGATGCCTTTATTCTTCTCCTCAATCAGGTAAGTGGCTGTATAATTGTAGATTTTCCACTTGCGCTGTTCGTCCAGTAGCAACAGCATGGTATAAATAACGGTGTGCTTTTCCATCACATCGCCATCCTTGATCTTCGCCTGTTCGTTGATAGCAGTGAGCAACCCGATGTTGTCTTTCACGGATTCGTGCAGAATACTGATCGGAACAATTTGGGTGATAATGCCACTCTCTAACTCGCTTAAGTAGCGCTCTCGCGTACTTTTATAGTCTAATTTTCTGACCTTCAACTGATTGCTAATGTCGTAGTCGGCGCGGGAGCCTGTCATGCGCGGATCAAAAAATTCGGTGAGTATTGCCTCTGCGCCTAATTGGTGCATCTGGCTGCGCATCTGCGCATAGCGATTGAAGAAGTCTTTCAGGCTCAGCGGTGCTTCCTGCGCAAAACTGCGCGGGCTGTAGGCAAGTACCAGCAGCGCAAACAGGGCAATATTTACAGCAGCGTTTTTCATGTTCTTTTAGATTTGTCTTAGCGTTTTCTGACAGATAAGCAATTATCAGAGAAAAGAGCAGTGCGTAAAATGATTAGAAGCACTTCGTTGGCGTCATCAGTAATACCGAGTTCGTTGCCAACCTCTGCAAATTGACCGTTGTCAAAGGTGAGCGCCATCAGGCTGCCGTTGCGTTTCCAGACAAAATAATGGTCGCGAACGCGAACCAGTCGGGCATCTAAGCGCTCGTTGTAAGAAATGGTGAAATTATCCATCATTACTTCGTAGCGCGTGCCGCTGGGATAACTTGTGCGCGTTATGTATTTTCCGTCTTCACCCTTGAAAATTTCGCACTGGCAACTGCCCCGTTGCTGGTTAGCTGCAATATCGTAGATTGTATAGTAGTTGATCAGCCAGCGATCGCCCGTTTTGAGCATATTGGCTGTGTTGATCTCCTTGCCTCGAATAAGCATATCGCCATCGCGCAAAATTTCGTAAGCAGCTTCATAGACAACTACTCCAAAGTTACCTTTGGTTCTTGCATGTAATATCTTTTCGATTGTGTAGCGCACACTCAGCGAGCGGGTATTCACAATACCGTCTAAGTATTGAGAAAATTGCCGGTAGTCGGAATATCTGTTTTGGATATTGCGCCGGATGTTGATCGTTGTTATTTCAGTTGCCAGATTAGGGGTAAAAAATGCAAGTACTTTGTCTTTGTTGCGATGCTCGGCAATACCTGAATAGGCTTTTGCAAACTCTTGCAGCGCCTCTATACATTCAGAAGCCCCATCCTTTGCAGGCTTTTGTGTACTCGCCCGCGCAGGCGAGCCTTTTTTGACTTGTGAAAAGCCACCGGCGGGATATAGCACAACAGCACTGATGACTATTAGCAAGGCAGTGTGTACATGTTTTATCATCGAGTGTCATGAGTTGGTTATCGAAAGATAGTAAAGCCTTAACATAATTTGCAAAAAGCACTAAAATTACTTTGGGCTTGAAGCACCGCGACACTCTATAATAAAATTATCTGCTATTTGAAAGTGATCTGGGCGCACTCGAATGCGAACAAGTATTTGCGGATAATTAGCCCGAAGGCATCCTTTTGGTCGAGCGCTGTGCCGACAGGCTCCGGCTCTATGGTACTCAGCCCACACTGTTTATCGTCTTTGAGCAGGTATAATTGCCCCGTTGCCATCCATTTGAACTCGTAGTTACTGATGCGAATGAGGAAGGTTTTTTGTCGCGGGTCGCATTCCTGAATTTCAAAGACAACTGTAGATGCGCGGTAATTAGCGCCTGCCGGCATGGTAATTTTAGCAGATATATTAGTCGACGTTTGAGAAGTAAATATTTCACAGAGACAGCTCCCGCGAAACTTTTCGGCTTCTATCATCAGCGAACGGATATCCACGAGCCTCCATTGATCATCTACTTTGCGCAGCAACAGACTCAAATGTTCATCACCTTTGACAAGGACTTTGTCACCTGCCATATGCACAAATTCGATATGGATATTGGCATAAATACTATTGCTACGCGGGTGCAGGCTTTCAATTTTCTTCAGGGTGCGTACTACTTGGCTGCCGCCTTCGGTGTGCATCCTGCGCAGGAATTGTAAAAAGTCAGTCACATCGCCGTTGCGCGATCTTTTATTGCCGCTAAGTGCTACGGTATTCGATTCGAAGGTCAGTCCCGGATCGGTAACTGCCATTAGTGTTTTTAGCTGCGCTTCGCTTTTCGCTCCTTTAGCTGCATAGCTTGTTGCAAAAAGTTGCACCATCCTACTCGCTTCGCTTGCGGAGGGCTGTGCGGTCAGTTTGAATAAAATGAATAAAAAAAGCAACAACACACAGGTCGGGGTGATATGTCGTGTTGTTGCTCTCATCGGCTCTATTATTATTTTCTGCGCACCTTAATATTGGCACAACTTTCCTTATAGTTAACTTCTTTGAGGATCAACATGATAGCCTGATCTCTTTCAGTAGCCGATCCGGGCAACTTTACCTCTGCAGGAGCAACGCTGGATGGCTTGGAATCGCGCTGGGGCGTGTAGGAAATCTCACCTGCATCCGACCACCGGAAAATCTGCATTCCCGAACGGATCACTCTGCCTTCGGGACGCTGGAGGAACTCGAAATTTTGCAGGTCTTCGGTGTAGCCTCTGCCGCCGGGCAAAGTAGTCTTGGTTACGAAGTTGCCGGGTTTAGACTCAAATATTTCGCAGAAGCAGTCGCCGCGCAGTTTTTCGTCCTCGATGTTGATCGTGTTGTAATAGACGATCTTCCACTCGTTGCCAAACTTTTTGAATACTAAGGTCACCTGCTCTGTCCCTTTTTCCCAAACACTGCCTTCGCGCTCCATCTGGTAGTCGGCTGTATAGACAACAGACCCGATGTCTTCGGAAAGATGCTCGGCAGCGATGCCTGTGAGCTTATAGTTCAGATTGAGGTTGTCTGCATTGGCGAGTTTGGTCAGATGCTCGTCCAGCCCCTGATAGTCGCCTGTGAAACTGCGATACCTCCCCATTACGTTTGCATTAAACAAAGAGGCGGTTACCTTGTCGTGCATAAACTTAAGCACAGATGACTTGTCTTTGGTCTGGGTAAACTTGCCGTAATTTTCTACAAAAGAAATTGTCAATTTTCTAATTTCGGAGGGTTGCTGAGCCGAAGATTTTTTCTGCTGGGCAAATGCTGCCTGCGTGCAAAAAAGACAACTCGCTGCCAGTAGATAGAACAAGCCGATTTTCACTGATTGTATCATAGAATCTGGGTGCATAAATTTTTTGTGCAAAGCTAAATTAAAAACAATTCACCGATAAGTACTATCAGGTGCGATATTTTACCAATTTTAACCCGTTAAATTTGCGCTAACTATTTTCGCATCCCCTTATGTTGCCATTGCAACTTTCGCATCGTTATTTGTTGTTATTAGCTTTAGTAGCCGGCGCAATGCTCGGTGCGGCGTGGTATGCGCCTACTATCTGGCTTATTTTTGCTGGTTTTGCCCCACTGTTTGCTATAGAATATATCATCCGTCAGAGTAATGTACGGCACTATCTACTGACTTGTTTCGGCTACAGCTACATAGCGTTTCTGGTCTGGAACGTTGTTGCGACCTGGTGGCTGTGGAACGCTTCCGCAGGAGCTGCCATGTTTGCATTTACTGCTAATGCGGCGCTTATGGCAGGTACTTTCACGCTTTTTCACGCTACCGTTCGCGCATCTTCCGATAAGTTTGGCTACCTGCTATTCTTTGTTTTGTGGATGTCTTTTGAATATTTCCACCACAACTGGGGTTTCTCTTGGCCATGGCTAACACTGGGCAATGCTTTTGGCTTTGTGCCCTCGTGGGTGCAATGGTACGAGTACACAGGTACGGCAGGCGGCACAATCTGGGTGCTGGCTGTCAATCTGATGCTTTTTGAAACATTGTGGAAAGCTCCTCGGCTGTGGAAATTTAACGCTGTATTTACGCTGCTGGTGCTACTGATGCCGATGGCTACCTCGTTGGTGGTTTATTACAACTATAAAGAGCGCGGGCCAGTAGTAGAAATTGCTGTTGTTCAGCCTAACTTAGATTGCTACGCAGAAAAATTTGAGTACAATTCCAAAACAGGCGACTTTAATACCAACACTACTTACGTGCCTTACAGTGCGCAAGTGACGCGATTTATCGAACTGAGCCGCAGTGTAATTGGCCCGCAAACAGCTTTTGTGCTTTGGCCGGAAACCTCCCTACACCAGACTTTTGTTGAAGACACAGACTTTACCAACCTTACAGCCCCTTTTCCCATGTCGGAAGTAGGCAAGTTCAAAAGGCAGTATCCGCAAATTAACCTCATTAGCGGCGCGGACACCTACATTGCGTTTCATCCCGACAGCCTCCCCGACCGACCGACCGTAAGAAAAGGCACGGGCATGGGCTACGAGGTTTTCAATACAGCACTCTTCATCCGCGAAGACACGACGGTTCAGTATTATCACAAATCCAAGTTGGTAGTTGGAGTTGAATCGAACCCGTTGGCAAGACTCTTTAAAGCCTTAGATAACAACCTGATGCTCAATTTGGGCGGCACTGTCGGTAACCTTGGTACGCAAGAGCAGCGTGCCGTCTTCTTCAGCTACGACAGCATAGGCATAGCGCCTGTGATTTGTTACGAATCTGCCTACGGCGAATTTGTTACCGAGTACGTACAGCAGGGCGCAAACATACTGGGCATTATTACCAACGACGGCTGGTGGGGCAATACCCCGGGACACGTACAGCACCTAGCGTTGGCAAGCCTGCGGGCAATCGAGGTGCGCCGGAGCATCGCCCGCGCAGCCAATACGGGCATCTCAGGCTTTATCAACCAGCGCGGCGATGTGTTAGAGCGCATTGCTTACGCAGAGAAAGGAGCAAAGGCAATGGGCATCCACGCCAACAGCGGCATGACCCTCTACGCTCGCACCGGCGATGCACTATCAAGGCTGGCAGCTTTTCTGGCGGGCTTTATGATCCTTTCGGCTTTTGTCAGGAAAAAAGTTCGGGGCATCCATCCGCCTCGCAAGCAACAGAAAGCAACTTAATAGGACTTGCATATGCTTTTATACCTTGTCTGACAGTTTTGCCCGCATCAATGCTCCAAAAATTTAGCAAGTTTCCTTCGTAACTCGCAGGAAAAAACTATATTGACAACCACACCCGATCGCAAGCAAACATATGACCATTAGAGTAGGCAGATGGGACTGTCCCGTATGTGGGCTGAAAGGCAACTTAGGCCCGGATACACATTGTGCAGGATGCGGTTCGCCGCGCGGTAAAGAAGTTGAGTTTTATCTGCCCGATGATGCAGAAGAAGTAACCGATGCGGATAAAATCCGGCAGGCAAAGGCAGGCGCCGACTGGCGCTGCAACTACTGCCAAGCCGATAACAAAGCTGCCGACACTGTTTGCAGAGCTTGCGGCAACGCTCGCGATCATGAAGACACTGCCCGCTCGGAAAAAGTGATCTACGACCGTGCGAGCGATGCTCCTGCACAGCAGCAACGAGCAATACCGCCACCACCGCCTAAATTTAACCCTGCCGACAATCGGACAAGAGACAAACGCAAGTACCGAATCGTTGTCTGGTCATTCCTGCTGCTCGCTGTCTTTGCTTTGTGGTACATGTTCAAACCACGCGGCTTTGAGGTAGAAGTTGTCGGACACGAGTGGGAGCGAACCGTTGCCATTGAACACAACCGAGCCTTTGTAGAAGAAGACTGGACACTCCCCGCCGCAGCTAAGTTGATTTCTCAGCGACAGGACGTGCATCATTACAACCAGGTTCTGACAGGCTATCAGAAGAAAACACGCAATGTACGCGTACAAACAGGCACTAAACGCGAACGCTGCGGCAAAAAAGACTTAGGCAACGGCTATTTTGAAGATGTTTACTGCGACCGTCCCATCTACGAAAACCGCGAAGAAACCTACGACGAACCTGTTTACAAACAAGTACCCGTATTCCAAACCAAGTATAAATACGAAATCTACCGCTGGACTTTAGATCGTACCGCTAAAGCTACAGGCAGCGATAAGCAGCCCTACTTTCCACAGGAAGCCCTGCCCGGCGACGACTGGCGCGAAGGTAAACGCACAGAAACCTATACGCTGGTTCTTCAAGACAAAAAAGGCAATCAGTATCGCGAAGCAGTAAAGTTCGATTTCTGGCAGCAAAAGAATACAGGCGAACGGCTCAAAGCCCGACAGAATGCGCTGGGAAGTTTTTACGGGCTTGTTACCGAAGAAAAATAAAAATATACTTTGCTATGGAACAAGTTGTACAATAGTCGGCTCTTTATGCCATTATGAATTGCATGATGGATAAATCGAGGCTGCCCAAAAAGGCTGAATGTAGCACAGGATTCAATCTGTAGATATTTGATTATCAACTGATTGACAAATCACAGACTAAAGTCCGTGTTACTTTTTGGACACTTTCAAAATTTACGTGATAGATGATTCATTTCAGTATTACCTCTCAACCTTCGGCAACGGCAGTCGGAACATTTCTGATAGAAAACCGATGATTTTTCCTGCATTTTTTTGTTGCAGGCGGGCGGGCAGTTCGGCATCTAAACCTAAAAAAAAATGACGGCGCGATTGGTAGCCTGCGTGGCGGTTCTGGTCGGGGTTGCCATAGACCATACCCGTTGCACCGTAGCCTACGGCTGCCCTAATCCATTGGTAATCAGCAGGTAAAAAAGGCATAGGAAACGAAAGCCAATAGCTTTGCCCATTGTAGTCTTTGATGAATTGTTCACCAAGGTTGCTGCCGAGTTTGTCGGGGCGAAGGACGGCGTAAGGGCTTGGCGCAAACCAGAACTTGGGGCGAAGCAACTGTTTGCCTGCCACCTGCTCCTGTGCGGTAAACAACGCCGCTCCCGTTGCATTGGCGAGCAGGTCATAGGCGCTTGCGCCGTGGGTACTTGCCAGACTATCTAACAATTCAATCGGTGAGAGTGCAGCAAAACCCAACAGGGCAGCGTAGTGATGCGACTTTTCAGGAGCTATGCCTGCCCAAAGCAGCAGGCGGTGTGCCAAACGGCTGAGGTGGTAGGCGGAGAAAGCATGCCCTGCCTTGTCCATCTGTTGCCAGTCGCGGCTATCATCGAACCAGCGGGGGCTGTTGCGGGGAGCGGCGGCATACCAAAGTCTGTCCAAAAGGTAATAAATAAGGGCTGCGAGCGCCAAAACGCCACAGCCCAAAAATGCTCTTCGGGATAGTTTGTTCATTTATCTTTCACCATATCGTCAATAATTTCTTTCACTACCTCTTTAAGGATTGGTAAGTCTGATGTGATCACTCGCCAAACCAAACCGATGGTAACACCAAAGTACTGATGAATAAGTACGTCGCGCATACCTGCAATTTGTCTCCATCTTACATGCGGGTATGTATTCCGGATGGTATCAGATAAGTTTTTTACAGCTTCGCCAATAATTTCAAGTCGCCTAATAACAGCATCTTGTTTTTCCGAACTTTTCTCAAACTCAGCTTCGGTAAAAGATTGGACGTAAAACTCAATTTTTTCAATAGAGTCCAATATATCTTCCAAAAAAACCAGATCATTTCTGCTCTTTGCCATAAATTCTGATTTCCTCTGCGAAAATATCATCTTGTAGCCGTGCTTTAACAGCATCATAAAGCACTAAATCAACAGGCATTGACAAGGTATCTTCCAGCTCATTTTTGATTTGAATGAAATCAAGCAGACTAATATTCTCTTGCGTTTCTATCAGTAAATCAATATCACTTCGGGCATTTGCAGTTCCCTTTGCAAAGGATCCGAAAATACCTGCCTTTTTGATATTGTATTTATGAAAAATCGGACGCGTTTTCTGCTTGATTTCTTCAATGTTTATCATAAATATCCTTTCGTTTGACTATTCCTCATCGTCATCAGCACCAAGATTGAACATGCCGCTCAGGATGTCCTTGAACTGGATGCCGCGCTCCAGATTCTTACGGCTGACAACGGAATACTCCGCCAGTCCGTGCAGGGCAAATTCCATCATAAAATATTGCTCGTTGGTACTTAGGTTAGGCAATTTAGCTTTTACCAAGTCGCGCAGCCCGGGTACTTTATCCAGCGCGGCGCGGTAGTCGCGGTCGGCGGCATCGTTGAGCAGGTCTAAATGCTCGCCATTGCCAAACCAATCCTGAATAGCTTTGTAAGCACCGTTGGCGCGTTTTTTCTCCTTTTCGGGGTCAGGGAAAAACTGTTTGAAATAGGTGCGGATGGTTTTGCCTACCAGCGCCTGCGCTACGGAGGCAGCACCTTCCTGCTCGCCTTCGTAAACAAGTTCTACCTTGCCCGAAATAGACGGGATAATTGCCCAGAAGTCGCTCACGCGGATGTGCGTCGCCGATTCGCCGTTGATCAGGGTACGCCGCTCGGCAGCACTGATGAGGTTTTCGTAGGCAGAAATGGTCAAACGTGCCGAAACGCCGCTTTTGGCATCCACATATTCGCTGTTGCGAGCTTCCATCGCTACCTGCTCAATCATGTCTTTGGCAAGATCAAAAACCTCAATTTTTTGCTGTTCGGGCTTGATGTATGCCTCCTGCTGCGTGATTTTGCGCCCTGTGGCAATATCTTTTGGATAATGCGTAATTATCTGACTATCAATGCGATCTTTCAGCGGGGTTACGATGCTGCCGCGATTGGTGTAGTCTTCGGGGTTTGCCGTAAACACAAACTGAATATCCAACGGCAGACGCAGTTTGAAGCCGCGAATCTGGATGTCGCCTTCCTGCAAAATATTGAAGAGCGCCACCTGAATACGCGCCTGTAAATCAGGCAATTCGTTGATGACAAAAATGCCGCGATGCGAACGCGGAATGAGTCCGAAGTGAATCACGCGCTCATCTGAATAAGGCAGTTTGAGCGTAGCCGCTTTGATAGGATCGGTATCGCCGATGAGATCAGCCACCGAAACATCGGGAGTGGCGAGTTTTTCGGTGTAGCGCTCCGAGCGATGCAGCCATTCAATGGCGGTATGGTCGCCGTGAGTGGCTACTTCGTCTTTGCCAAAGCGCGAAAGTGGCTGTAGCGGGTCGTCGTTCAACTCGCTGCCTTTGATAATAGGAATGTATTCATCTAACAAATTGACCATCAGGCGCGCAATGCGCGTTTTTGCCTGTCCGCGCAAACCCAGCAGGTTGATATTGTGCATAGAAAGAATGGCGCGTTCTACTTCGGGCAGTACGGTAAATTCATAACCGTGAATGCCTTCAAACACGGGCTTGCCCTCGCGCAAGCGCCGCATCAGGTTGTCGCGCAGTTCCTGTTTAACGGTGCGGCTGGTATAGCCTGCTGCTTTTAGTTCGCCTAATGTCTTGATTTTCAGTAGTTGATCGGAGGATAGTTGGGAATATTTCATGCAGTTGGTTTAGAAGTGATGCTATTTGGAAGTATTAACTTTTTTTAGCCCGCTAAAGTTAGCCATTGGCGGCTAAAAATCGTAAATTTAAGTAATTGTTCACCGGTAAATTTCTATTGCTATGGCACGCTATTATTTCCTCCCTATCAGCTTTGTGTTTTTATTGGCAATACTTGTATCCTTGCCCTTTGTGGCTGAAGCTCAACAAAAGAAAAAGCGCAAGAAACAGAATAAATCGGCAGCGAATTTTACCACTTCGCGCCATGCGCGCACACATGCTGTAGCGTTTTCATTAGAAGGCGACCCGATCAAAAAATCGGGGCGCATGATGAAGCCCGGCGCTACGCGACCTGCGGGCGGTGCAGACATGCCCTGCCCCGATCTGAAGCCTGAAGTTCGCATCCCCGGCAACAGGCAAATAGCTATCGCCTATCAGGGCATACCCAATACAACCTATGAGCCACCCCCCTACGGAAGTGTTCCCGAAATTACCATCCCTGAAAAACAAACGATTACTCCCTCTACAGTCAGTACGGGCAAACCGCCTAAGCCTACGCTGCGCCCTTTGTACTTTGTATTTGACGAAGACGAACTCACCAAAGAAGACATGGAAACCATCCAAAACGCGGCAAATTACGTACAGTATGGCTATCGGATCGTGATAGAGGGTCATACAGATAGCTTTGGCAGCGATTTTTACAACGAGCGCCTGTCCCAAAGAAGAGCAGAACGCATCAAATCCATTATGATAAAAACGACAGGTATTGCCGAAGATGCGATTATTGTAAAAGCCTATGGCGAAACACGACCTGCGGTTTCCAACAATTCGCCCGACAGCCGCCAGTTGAACCGCCGCGTGGAAATTAAAGTAGTGGATTAATAAAAAGCATAGCGCACAACTGAACAGTCGTGCGCTATGCTTTTTTAAGCGGCAGGCAATTTAATTTTCCCAAAGATTGCTTTCAAACTCCAGCAGCGCATACTCAATTTGCAGCGAGGCGTACATGGCACGCGCTCCTTCGCCATAGATATCGGCAATAGTAGCGCCATCGCCGTTCTCATACTTAGTCAAATGTGCGCTAAACAGCCGCAGATCAAAGGCCTCTGCCATATTGCGGTGCTCGCGCGGATTGGCATTGTTGAACCAGACTGCCTTGTTGTTATCCCTAAACACGTTTTCAACCACTTCTTTGTAAAGAAAAGTAGCAATAGGCTTATCTACGCCGGAGGTATTAACTTCAGCGGGCAGAATGATGGTGATTGTTTGAATATCGCGATACATGCGCGAGCGTTTTTTGTCAAAAATCAGGTCTTCTTTTATTTCCAATAGGTACAATTCTTTGCCCGGCAAATACATCTCCGGCTCGGTTGATGCTGTGCCGTCCGATCCTGGCTCGCCCCCCCAACCGTCATCTTCAAATACTAAGTCATCTGGGTCATATGCAGGAGCTTGTTTGGTAAGTCTTTTGGTAAATTCCTCCAAGCTCAGGCGTTCACTGAGGGTTTCATCGGTAAAAGGGCGCAGAATTCCGCTTTGCACCGCTTCGATCAACAGGCCTGTGATTTCATAGCCTTTTGCATTGAACGGTTTATTTTGCTTTTCGCGCAGGTCAATTGTGTACCAAAGCGATTTCTTGAATAATTGGTCTGTGTTTTTGATAGGGCGTAAAGAGTTCTTATTGTAACCCCATTCTTCGTATTCTTGGGCATTAGCAGCCTGTACAATCGCAACAGTGGCCAGAACAAATACACACAATAACTTTTTCATGATTTTTTTGATTAATGGTTGGAACATCTTCATCCTTTGCGCAATGGATTTCAACGTTTAATACCATTGATGTCATCAACGTTCCCTATTTTTATTGAAATTTTTTTGCTGTGTAAGCAATGATACAAATGAAAAGGCTCGCCCCTGTCGGGCGAATGCGATGTGTAATTTATGTTAATACAGCAAGTAGAGAGAGGGTCAGACTTTTATCTGTAGCTCGCAAACGGTATCTTTGCATAACAAATTACTAATGCGCATTAATCTAATCAACAAATTGATTTGCCCGCCTCTCATTGATTCACACAAAACATTGACAATGCGTACATGTTTTAGGTTGATTACTGTTGTGGGCTTATTGCTACAAGTGGCGCTTGCTTACGGACAAAACACCTCGACCAGTTCATTAGAAGAAACAGGCATCTGGAATGGCTTGTATATTAAAGGCAGGATTAGCAATAAAATAGGCTACTATGGCGAACACCATTTCCGCGTTCGCAATAGATTAGACAATCTTACATCTTTCGTTGGCAGAACCAGACAAATTTATAACCGCGCAGGTATCAACATTCTGTTCAATAATTACTTCGAAGCTGTTATTGGGCCAACGCTTGTCTGGAACTACACCCCCGACCCTACGAATGAAAATTTTGAACGAACAACTTTAGAGCCGCGCATCTGGCATCAATGGCTCTTTATCATGCCCGAAATGGGGCGCTTCAAAATCTTCCATCAGTTTCGCTTTGAACATCGCTGGCGCAGGAGCAATAAAATCGGATCTACATATGACTACACCGACCGCTTCCGCTACAAGTTTTTTACTTACATTCCGCTCAATAAAAAAAAGATCGAGGTAAAAACCCTGTTTTTTTCTCCAAGTGCAGAGATTTTTATGCAAAGAGGACGATCTATTGTCAACAATCCCTTTGAAGATTTCCGAACCTACAATGGCTTTGGGTACGTATTAAACCCTAAGATCACCTTTTTTGCAGGACATATGTGGACATTCGGACAGAGAAGCTCGGGCTTTGAATACAGAACAAGTCATATCATCCGACTCAACGTACTTGTGGGTCTGGATTTCAGAAAATTAGACAGCAAATTACCTCAAATAAACTTAGGCTACTGATGAATCAGGCGATAACTCATCATTATAAGATAGTTTTGGCAGTACTTGTACTGTTGTGTATCGGCTTGTCTGCCACAACGGCAACTTACTATAAACAAGTAAATGAACTTAATAAGGATTTGCAGGCAACTCTTGCCAGAATAAAAACTGACAGTTTAGCCATTCAAGATTACAGGCGCTCAGAAGATCAACTGCGCGGCATCTTTGCAAAATATGCGCCTAGCAGTTCTGCCAACGATGAAAAGCCTAATGTACTAATCGGTTTCGACACGTTACTGGCAGCCTATATAAGTAGAACGAACGACCTTTACCTCCTTTCCGAACAAGGCAAAAAACAAATTGAGGATTACCGAAACGAGATTGTGTTTTTTAAAAATAAAATTCAAAGTCTCGAAGATGCCAAAAGTGAATCGGAGCATCAAATAGAACTGCTCACATCCGATATTGTACGTAAAACTACACTTTCCGACTCTATGGCAGCGGCACTCGAGTTGCTGCACTACAAGCTACTTCATACCAATATCGACTCGATGACCATTATTTCACCCAAAGGCAATAAGATTTTTTACTACGGAAAGCTTTTTGAAGAAAGTCCACAGTCATTTGGCATAGGCTTCTATGAAGGACGCGGGTACTACATCGGCGAATGGAAAGGCAATGCACGCAACGGCTGGGGCAAGCACTTCTACAAAGACGGTTCGAGCTACGAAGGCTATTTTGAAAACGACTTGCGGTCGGGCTACGGAACTTATTACTACGCCACAGGCGAAATCTACAAAGGCAACTGGAAAGACGATCTGATGAACGGCGAAGGAGAAATTATTGGAGCGGACAGAAGAACGGTTACAGGTATTTGGGAAAATGGTAAATTGCTGCTGAGAAAATAACACCGCCTATGCGTCCCGAAACCGCTGCTATCCACGCCGGACACCATACTGACCCACATACAGGTGCCGTCATTACGCCTTTAGTACTCTCTACAACCTTTGCCCGCGACGAGAATAACCAACTCATCAGCGAGTTTATCTACTCGCGGGCCAACAATCCCAACAGGCAAGAGTTGGAGCATCGGCTGGCAGCTATAGAAAGCGCTGAAGTGGCAGTAACTTTCTCATCGGGATTGGCAGCGGCTATGGCTATCCTGCACAGCCTCTCACCCGGCGACCACCTCATTATTTCACCGGACATGTACTTTGGTGTACGGGTGCAGTTGGAAACGCTTTACAGGCGCTGGGGTTTGGAAGTAAGCATGGCAGATATGACCGATCTTGCACAGGTACAGGCGGCTATTCGCCCCAATACGCGCCTGATCTGGACAGAAACACCTTCCAATCCCTTAGTCAAAATCACAGATTTGCGGCGCATTGCCGAACTTGCCCACAGCATCGGCGCGGTTTGCGTGTGCGACAACACATGGACTCCGCTCATCCAACGACCGCTGGATCTGGGCGTAGATCTGGTCATGTACTCTACTACCAAATATATTGGCGGACACAGCGACTTGCTCGGCGGCGCGGTCATTGCCCGCACAGACAGCGAACTGATGCAGCGAATTCGCTTATTTCAGCAAATCGGCGGGGCTGTGCCTTCGCCCTTCGAGTGCTGGCTGATGCTGCGGAGCATTGCAACGCTGCCGCAGCGTTTGGAAGCACACTGCCGCAATGCTATGCGCGTAGCCGAATTTCTGACGCAACATCCTGCGATCGAAAAAGTACATTACGCCGGGCTGCCTTCGCATCCGCAACATAGGCTTGCTGCTTCGCAAATGTCGGCGTTTGGAGGGATGCTCTCCATCGAACTCAAAGGAGGCAAAGAGGCTGCCCTGAAAACCATTGCAGGGCTGACACTTTTCGCCCGCGCTACCAGTCTGGGAGGCGTAGAAAGCCTGATCGAGCATCGGGCGACGGTAGAGGCAGCCCATGCTAATTTTCCTGATTCTTTGCTGCGTGTTTCCATCGGATTGGAGCATCCCGACGACCTAATAGAAGATTTTAACAAGGCACTGAGGGAACTCGATCCACACTAAAATTGTATTTCATACGTTCTAATCGTAGATTTGCAACAATAATACAAACCAATTTTGCGTATCCTCGTCGTTATTTCAACATGGTTCTGGCTCGTATGGTCGCTACATGCCGACCATTATCAGATCCGTCCTGTCTATGAAATAAATGATTATGAGGACTTTACCCTACAGGAAGACAACCTCCCCTCTTCTTTGATTTCGTGGTTAGACAATAACCAACCCAACACAAACACAGGCAAACGGCAGCGCATTTCGCAAGAAGAAAATCGCCAGCCTTCATCTGAATTTTCTTGTATTTTTTACCCTGCTACCGCTATTTTTTTGCATGATGCCAAAGCTGTTGTTCAGGCTGCAGCTATACAGCAGCTATACAGCAATATATCTGTTAAAATTTTCCTCTACACCTGTCGGCTTAGGTTATAGCACGCATACATTGCGGATGAGACATGTATGCGTTGCTTGTGTCTCACAAGCACCTGCCGTAGTTAGCGTCCCCACGAACTACAGCAGGCGAAGTAATGTTGCTTGATGAAATATTACTTCTGACGGAATCTGCATATCCCCACCTTATCCGCCAACCATCCACGTCCTAAAATCGGGACAACTTTGTTTCAAAAATTCATTTCAACAATATTTTCTAATACAGATGATTGACAAAATCATTGCGTTTAGTGTGCGCAATCCGCTCACGATTGGTGCGCTAACCCTCATTATGGCAATTGCCGGCGGTTATTCTTTGAAGAATTTGCCGATTGATGCTGTGCCTGATGTTACTAATAATCAGGTAGATGTAATTACTTATACGCCCAGTCTGGCCTCACTAGAGATGGAAATGTTTGTAACCTCGCCGATTGAAATGGCGATGTCCAATATTCCGGGGCTGCTGCAAACCCGTTCTATTTCCAAATTTGGTTTGTCTGTTGTCAAACTTGTTTTCAACGACGACACCGATATTTACTGGGCGCGCCAACAGGTATTCGAACGCCTGCAACAAATCAAGAATGAAATTCCTGAAGCTGCAGGCGAGCCTTACATGGGGCCCGTTTCTACCGGCTTAGGCGAAGTTTACCAATACGTGATTCGCCCTCGCGACCTGACCGACAAGTCTTTTTCGCCGATGGAGCTGCGCACCATGCAAGACTGGTTCATTCGTAAACAGTTGCTCGGCGTACCGGGCGTGGCCGAAGTAAGCGGCTTTGGCGGTTTCAAGAAAGAATACCAAGCCAAACTCAAATTAGACCAAATGCGCTCGCTGGGCATCACCATAGATGATGTGTACGAGGCGCTCTCGCAAGGCAACAGCAATACCGGCGGCGCTTACATAGAAAAAGAAAATAAAGCATTTACCATTCGCGGCGTTGGTCTGGCAACTAATCTGGACGACATCGCCAATACGGTTGTCAAAAATAAAGGCAGCGTTCCCGTCCTGATTAAAGATGTAGCCACTGTAGAATTTGGCAGCGCTATCCGCTACGGCGCTATGACTATGAACGGCGAAGGCGAAGTAGTCGGCGGCATTATTATGATGGTCAAAGGCGGCAACGGCAACGAAGTTATTACCCGCGTTAAGGAAAAAATGGCAGCAATTGAGAAGCAACTGCCCTCGACACTTGTGATCGAGCCTTTTATAGATCGTTCCAAAATTGTAAATAATGCCATCAAAACCGTTGCCACCAACCTGATAGAAGGTGCGCTGATTGTCATAGTGGTGATTGTCGTATTTTTAGGCAACTGGCGGGCGAGTTTACTTGCGGCTTCTGTTATTCCACTGGCAATGCTGTTTGCCTTTATCTGGATGCAGTATTTCGGAGTAGTAGGCAATATTATGAGCCTTGGGGCAATTGATTTCGGGCTGCTTGTAGATCCGGCAATTATCATCGTAGAGTCGGTTGTACTCTTCCTTGCGCTTGCCTATCAGCGCCATCTGAAGTTTAACGGCAAAAGCGAAAATACAGAGTTAAGCTACCGCGAACGACAGGAAGTCGTGATCCAATCGGCAGCAGAAGTAAAAAAATCGGTCGTATTCGGCGGCGCAATCATCCTGATTGTATATTTCCCGATCATGACTTTACAGGGCATCGAAGGCAAGATGTTCACCCCGATGGCACAGACGGTAAGTTTTGCGATTCTGGGAGCGCTGATTTTGGCGATCACCTACGTGCCGATGATGAGCGCCCTGATTATTAAGCCTCCCAAAGATCCGCACGACCACGGCTTTTCCGAAAAAATCGTTCAGGCGATCTACAGCGTATTCAAACCCATTATCCGCCTTGGGATGAAGTTCAAATACGGCACTATTGCCGTCGCACTGGGCGTTCTGGGAGCAGGTATTTGGGGTTTTAAAATTATCGGCGGCGAGTTTGTACCCAAACTGCAAGAGGGCGATCTTGTCGTAGAAATGAACCTGCCCGTAGGCACGTCTATGACCGAATCCATAAAACTCTCTACCAAAGTAGAGAAAATGCTATTAGAAAAATTCCCCGATGAGGTAGAGCGCGTCGTTTCCAAAATCGGCACTTCAGAAGTACCGACCGATCCACAGGCGATGGAGGCGATGGAAACAATCGTTGTACTCAAGCCAAAAGAAGTCTGGAAAAAAGCCAAAAAGCAGGAAGACCTCGCCGACATGGTTGCCGATGAAATGAAGGCCTTTCCCGGACTGGTACTCTCGATCCAACAACCGATTGAAAACCGCGTAAACGAGCTAATGGCAGGCTCGCGGACAGATATTGTAGTAAAACTCTACGGCTACGATCTGGATACCTTAGTGAAAAAATCCAATGAGATCATCAGCATCTTGCGCACCATTCCCGGCGCTGTAGATGTACAGGAAAGTAAGATTTTCGGCTTGCCGCAAATTAACATCCAGTACGACCGCCGCCAAATGGCAACCTACGGAATCACGGTTGAACAAATGAACCGTACCCTACAAATTGCTTTTGCCGGAGCTACCGCCGGACTGATTTATGAAAAAGACAAGCGTTTTGACCTGACCCTGCGCCTTTCGGACGACGACCGGGTGCGTCCTGAAAACATCAAAAATCTGCTGATCGAAAGCAAGGACGGCAATCCGATTCCGCTCAAAGAACTGGCTGATATTCAGGAAAATGTAGGCCCTTCAGAAATTGGACACGAAAACCTCGGACGGCGCGCCAACATCGGCTTCAACGTGCGCGGACGCGACGTAGAATCGCTGGTTTATGAAGCAATGGATCTGGTAGGTAAGAACGTAATGCTTCCCGCAGGCTATAGGCTGGAGTTTGGCGGCGAGTTTGAAAACCTACGCCGCGCCAAACAGCGCCTCGGTATTGTTGTACCGATTGCCCTTGCAATTATCTTTGGGTTGCTGTTTGCTTCCTTTGGCAATATCCGCGACAGTTTGCTGATTTATGCCGTAGTGCCGCTTTCGGCAGTAGGCGGCGTATTCTCACTGCTGCTGCGCGATATGAACTTCAGTATTTCGGCAGGTGTAGGCTTTATCGCACTTTTTGGTATTGCCGTATTGAACGGCATTCTCTTAGTCAGCCACTTCAACGAACTGATGAAGCGCGGCATGAGTGCCGAAGATGCTGTCCGACAAGGACTTAACGAGCGCTTCCGCCCTGTGCTGATGACCTCTGCCGTTGCCGCATTGGGCTTCCTGCCAATGGCACTTTCCACGAGCGTAGGCGCGGAGGTACAGAAACCATTAGCAACTGTTGTTATCGGCGGGCTTTTCACTGCAACTGTACTCACTTTAATTGTTCTCCCTGTTATGTACGCATTAGTCAATAAAAACCGCATTTCTGGCGGGGCTTCGGCTGAAGATCAAGAAGTGGAACACACCCACGCCTATTTGAGCGCTAAAGTCTTAGGCTTGGTCTTATTGCTGGCTGTATTTGGCACGGGTGTACAGGCACAGACACCCTTCATGCAGAATGGTATAAGCATTAGTCTGGAGGAAGCCGTAAAGATTGCCATCTCTAAAAATCCCGAAATGCGGCTGGCAGACCAGCGAATCGAACAACAGCAGTTGCTCAAACCCGCAGCCTACAATATCCCCAATTTAGATCTGCTTTTCGAAGCCCCGACAGGCGAAGATTTGCGCCCCGGCGTACTGCAAACTTTTGAGTTTCCTACTGTTTACAGCGCACAGGCAATCGCGCAGCAAAAGCGCGTAGAATTAGCCCAAGCCGAAAAAGATATAACTATCAACGGGTTGATTTTCAGAACCAAAGTCGCCTTTAATGATTTGCAGTTTATGGTGGCAAAGTACCTGCTGCTGACCCGTCAAGATACCATTTATGACGACATTATCCGCGTGAATGAGGTGCGCTATCGCGTCGGACAAATCAGCAACTTAGAGCGGATCAACGGCGAAAGCCAGTACAAACGCATCCAGTACAACCTCAAGCAGGCACAGGCAGAGCTAAAAGGCGGTCGGGCGCTGCTGGCTTCACTGCTGGGGCGTTCCGGCGATACGACCTTGCTCCCCGACAAGCCGCTGAGCAAACTTCCCGATATGGGACTTTTATATGCAACCGATACGCTTGCCTTTGCTGCCAACCCGATTGTAGGCTTCAATATGCGCAATGTGAGTTTGCAACAAAGCCTGCTGAGCGTAGAGCGCAACAAAATGCTGCCCGGCATTCAGATCGGCTTTCTCAATCAGGGCAACCCCGGCAGCGAAGCATCAGGCGGCACTCCGCTGGGTTCGCGCTTCCGCTTTGGTTTGACGCTGCCCGTTTGGGCATGGAGCTACAAAGCCAATATTAATGCTGCCAAAAAAGGCGTTGCTATTTCGCAAACGCAGGCGCAGGCTACCAATCTGCAATTAGGTGCAGAATACGCCAAAGCCATTGCGATGTACCGTCAGGCAAATGAGAATTTGCAGTACTTCGAAACAGTCGGCTTGCGCGAAGCACAGGAAATCGTTCGCGATGCCCGCACCAGCTACCGATTGGGCAGCATCACCTACTACCAGTACTTGCAAAACCTCGAGCTTGCCTTTCAGTTGGAGATGAACTACCTCAACACCCTGCGCGACTACAATCATTCCATCATTTATCTCAAATACCTACGCGGCGAGCAATAACAGGCATCAACATTTTCAAATACTCAAAATCCGACATTCAAAAATGAACCGTTTTATTAGCTATATCTTGTGCAGCATGACGCTTGCGGCGGCTGTCGGTTGTTCAGGTACGCAGGAAACTGCCGCCAACGACCCCGAAATTCGTCAAGTGGAGTTTGTAGAGCTGACTCCCGAACAGTTGAAAACCATGGAAGTTCAGATGACAACGCCCAGCACACAACCAATTGTTTCTAATATTTACCTGAACGGCAAAGTAACCTCGCTGCCTAACTTGAGCGCGAGTGTCAGCAGCAATATCGAGGGCAAAGTTGAAAAAGTGTTTGTCACTAAGGGCAGTTTGGTGCGTAAAGGACAAGCGCTGATGGTACTGAGCAGCATGCAACTCATCGAGCTACAGAATGAATACCTCGCCGCTAAGTCCGAAGTAGATTTCTACGCTATCGAATTCAAGCGTCAAGAAGAGTTGATAAAAAACAACGTAGGCGCGCTGGCAGACTTTCAGGTTACAGAAGCCAAGTACAACGCCGCCATGAGCCGCGAAAAGGCGCTGCGAGCCAAGCTCCAACTACTCGACATTGATGCAGATCAGTTCAAAAACCCTAAAACCTCAGTCATTGCCCCTTCGGTAATCATCAAATCGCCGATTGACGGCTACATTACCGAACTTCCTGTTACTATAGGAATGCTTGCTTCCATGCAAACCAAATTAGCTGAAATTGTAGATACAAGCCAACTATATGCGGAAGTTTTTGTCTATGAAAAAGATCTTGACCTTATCACAGAAGGTCAGGAAGTAGAAATTGACTTCATCAACAGCAAATTTGACAACGTAATGGGCAAAGTAATGAGCGTTTCCCGCGCGATCAATACAGAAACCCGCGCGATTACCGCCTTTGTGCAATTCGCTGCCCGCAAAGGCGACCTGATCCTTCCCGGCATGAACGTGCGGGCAATCATTCTTAATAAAGAAGGAACCAAAGGCGCTATTGCCGTACCGCTGTCGTCGTTGATAAAAGAAGACGATCAGACTTATGTCTTCGTAGGAGAGAATAAACCCAATCCAGAAGGGAAACTGAAAATTACCCGTTACAAAGTAAAAGTAGGCAGTACCAACGATACACTTGCAGAAATTATTTTTCCCAATGGGTTGCCGCCTAATACGATGGTTGCTAAAACTAACGTGATGGTGCTGGAAACGCAGCGCCGCCAAATGAGCGGTATGAATGTCGGCGGTGAGTAATCAAAACAACAGATCAAAGGCAGGCGGATAGTACAGTATTTTGTGCCATCCGCCTGTTATTTTATTGCGAACCCCTTACCTTATACTAAAATGAATTTAATCTCAGTATTCTCCGCGTAAAACTTGGCATTCTTTGCGGTAAAAAAGGCGCTACTGCAAAGAGCGCAATGATTTTTCACAAATCAGGTTGTTTTGCAGTTGTGCAAAGAAGGCATTGTTGGTGCGTGTAGCAAAGTGTGCGTGTCAGAAAAGCGTCATTTTTTCGCGCAAACTTGCCTTACTTTCAGCCATCTGCCGCAGCCAGAGTAGGTTGAGTTCGCGTCCATGGTTCAGCGATTCCATCACTATTTCGCGACATTCGTCCTTGTCGGAAAAGAACATACGCGCAAGTCGCAACTCGTTGTCATTCAGCAGATTTAGTAGCTGAAAGTCATGGTTATCGGCAAAAATTATTTCTACGTGCCGCCTCAGGGGAATTTGCAGTGCGGCAGATAGTTCCTGTGGCAGCAAGCCAAAGCCGGCGCGTAGATAAAGATGCTGGATGTGTTTTTGATGAGCAGACATCGCCAATTGGTTTTACAGCGTTTGACAAACCTGATTGGCGATGGTTTAATTAGCTTACTTTTGATTTTTGTAAACTCGTACCCAATCTACCTCCATTCGCTGCGGCCAAATGCTTTCGTCTATGCCCTTTGCACCGCCCCACTCGCCACCTACGGCAAGGTTCAGAATCAGATAAAAAGGCTTATTGAAAGGCCATTCTGCGTCGGTTTTCTTTTCATTGGGGAAGGTAAAATATTTTTCGCCGTCAACAAACCAGTCAATTTTTTCAGGTGTCCAATCAATAGCATACGTGTGAAAGACTTCCGAGCAGTCGGCTACAAAGAGCGTATCTCCGCGCTGTGTGCCGTTGATGTGGTTATAGGCTTTGGTATGGATAGTTCCGTGTATGAAACCCTGATTGTGTCCTACATGCTCCATGATGTCAATTTCGCCGTCTTCCGGCCATTTCAGCGGTTCTTGCGTCGGCAACATCCAGATCGCAGGCCATGTGCCTCTACCTTTGGGGAGTTTTGCCCGTACTTCTATCCGTCCGTACATAAAGTCGCCCTTGCCTTGGCTAATCAGTTTAGCCGAAGTGTAGGCGTTGTTTTCCATGCTGTCTTTGTGGGCTTCAATAATGAGAATGCCATTTTCAATACGGATGTTTTTTGGGTTGGCATTGGTGTAATACTGCAATTCGTTATTGCCCCAGCCATGCCCGCCGACGCTGTAGCCCCATCTGGTCGTATCGGGCATTCCGTCGCGGTCAAATTCGTCCTGCCAAAATGGTTGTATGGTAGCTACGCCATCGGCAACCTGTTTGTTTTTGTCCGACCCGCAGGCGCTTAGTAGCAAGATAGCCCCAAGCGTCAGGTAGCCAAGTGTTGTTCTCATAGCTTAGAATGGGAAAATGAAACTAAGAATTTCAAGGTAAGAAAAATAAAGAATAGTGTGCCATATCAGCCAGTTGTTGCTAATATTTTGCAAAGATGAGCCGGAATGCTTCGTTTCTGCACTATCCTGCTGTATTTTATTTTTTGCTTGCCCGAATGGTCAGATTTTTAAGGTTAGACGCATAGCCCAAACATAAAAAATACAGCCAACTCATCAGGATACAGGGCCGTGCCGGATGTACATAGCCGATGCTTTTACCTTCATTGAATAGGCGCTCCGATAGCCGAGGCGGAAAAGAAAGGGAATGATAGCCCTGCCAAATCGCAAATCGAGGGTGATGTGGCTGTCAAATAAATCGCGCAATGGCTGTAGGAAAAATATACAAATGGTGGTATTTTCCTGTCCGTATTGTAGGCAGCGGCCGTATTGTGATTGGTATTTTAGCCCACAGTTCAGGCATTGTTCGCTTTTGATCCGATGTCGCATGGCAAAAAATTGCTGTATAGTCAAAGCTACAAAATAAAACGGAAGGCGTAATTTTGTAAGACAATCAGCATGAAGCAACGATACTTTCTCGAAATAGCCTACAAAGGCACAAATTACCACGGTTGGCAGGCGCAGGAAAATACCACCTCAACCGTACAGGGTGAGCTTAACCGCGCATTAGGATTTATTTTGCGCCAATCGGCAGTAGAGACTATCGGCAGTGGGCGCACCGACACGGGGGTACATTGCAAAAGCCAATATGTACACTTCGACGCAGAAAAAGCGATCGAGGATATTTCCAAATTTATTTATTCGCTGAACCGCTGCCTTCCACCTGATATTTTGGTGAAAAACTGCCTGCCTGTACGGCCTGAGGCAAATGCTCGTTTCAGTGCGCTGAGTAGGGCTTACGAATACCATATTACCCGCGAAAAAGATCCATTCAGCAAAGATCTCTCCTATCAGTTTGCTTACATACTTGATGTAGAGGCTATGAATCGAGCGGCTGCCATACTATTGGCATATGATGATTTCCAGTCTTTTAGCAAAGTAAAGACAGATGTCAAAACTTTTCGCTGTAATATTTTTTATGCCTTTTGGGAAGCAACCCAAACAGGATATATTTTTCGGATTAAAGCAGATCGCTTTTTGCGTGGTATGGTACGCGCAATCGTTGGCTCGCTGATAGATGTCGGCTTGGGTAAAAGCACCGCTGATGATTTTAGATCAATGATTGAGGTCAAAGATCGCACAAAGGCGGGCAGGGCTGTGCCTCCACACGGTTTATTTCTCTGTGAGGTGAGCTATCCTGACGATGTTTGGCTCAAAATATGATGAATTTAATATTAAGTTTGATTTTTTAAGTTCAAAATTTTTCATTAGTCCCTCAGATTGGTAAGGCTTTTGAAGCACTTAGAGCAGCGAAACGCGCTGGCATGGTATTAAACACTGACGAATAAACGATGAAGATTTGCATTGTTATCAATTCATCATGGAACATCTATAATTTTCGTTCCGGTCTGATTCAATCCCTGCAAAAGAGCAAGCACGAGATCGTAACGGTAGCTCCCGATGACGGATATATCTTGCATCTGGAAAAGTTAGGATGCCGCCACTATATCATTGATATTGACAACAAAGGCTCTAATCCACTACGCGATTGCTGGCTTTTTATACAACTTCTACAAATTTATTTCACAGAAAAGCCTGATGTTGTCCTTCATTATACCATCAAGCCTAATATCTACGGTACTTTTGCCGCTGCGATCTTGGGTATCCCTGTGATCAATAATGTTACGGGTTTGGGCACTGTTTTTTTGCACCGCAATCTGACAGCCCGCATTGCACATTTGCTTTATCGTATTGCTTTCAAGTTCCCTCAAACTGTATTTTTTCAAAATCAGGACGACAGACAACTGTTTATCACGCACAAACTCGTAAAACCGGAAATTACGGATGTGCTGCCGGGTTCGGGCATAGATGTAGAAAAGTTTGTGCCCATGCAGGCAGAGGGGCGTAATGAGTTATTCACTTTTTTGCTCATTGCCCGCGTGCTGTACGACAAGGGAATTTTAGAGTATGTGGAGGCTATTCGTTTACTTCAGGCAAAAGGGGTGAAGGCGAGATTTTGCCTGTTGGGCAAGATTGACACTGATGCAGGATTGGGCATTCCGCCCGAAGAGGTAGCAGCTTGGGAAGCAGAGGGACTGATTTCGTATCTGGGAACAACTGATGATGTGATTTCTGTCATTCGCCATGCTGATTGTGTGCTGTTGCCGTCTTACCGCGAAGGTACGCCGCGTACTTTGCTGGAAGCTGCGAGCTTAGGGAAACCGATCATTGCAACCGATGTACCGGGATGCCGCGAGACCGTACAGCACGGCTTCAATGGATTCCTCTGCAAAGTAAAAGATCCGGCGGACTTAGCGCTGCAAATGGAAAAAATGATGCAGACAGACGAAGCTACCCTGCGCAAAATGGGTGATAACAGCCGCAAACTTGCTGTTGAGCGTTTCGATCAAAAAATTGTAATTAACAAATACCAACAGGCGCTGGCATCTGTGGTGGCAAGTGTGCAGGTGTTGTAAAAGTCAGGCGCTTACCAGCTCGCCATCAGGTCTGACAGATGCTGGAATACTTCTTTGGAATGCGTCGGAAAGTTGGCTATCCTGATTTGACTTTCTTTGAGGCTGCCATAGCCATTGCCCAGCACGATGTGTTGCTCTTTGCAGTAGTTGATAAAATCTGCGGCAGGGCGGTTCAGTACATTGGCTACAATTACGGTGGCTGAGCGATGTGTAGGATTTTCTACAAATAACGAAAACTTATCTGCATTTTTTTGTAGATTGTAATAGGCAATAGCCGCCTTTGCATCAGTCTCTCGGCGGATTGTTTCGATGCCGCGGCGGTTGAGATCTTCCGCGACTTTGCCCAACAGATAGATCCCCAGCATGTTAGGTGTTTCAGGGGTTTCATTTCTGCGAATGGCATTTACCAGTGCGGGCAGCGTGTGATAGGTGCCGATGCTCCTGCCTTTGCTTAAGAGTGCTTCGGCTTTGTCAAGGCAGCGCTCGTTAAAAATCCAAACACCCAAACCGGCAGGCAATCCAAAGCATTTTTGTACAGAGAAAAATAAGCTGTCTATCTGCGTAAAATCAATAGCAGGGTAGGGAGCAGAGGACACTGCATCTACGATTAGTAATGCATCGGGGTACTTTTTGCGCATCGCATAAATATCTGCCAGAGGCATTGAAACGCCCGTGCTGGTTTCGTTATGCGTCAGGCAAAGCAACTCCGGCGATTGGAAATCAGGCATTTGTGTCAGATCGAAGCCCTGTCCGAGTGGCACTTCCCATTTTTCTGCCTGCCGATGCAACTGCTTACTAAAGTCGTAAAATTTCTTTGAAAAACTGCCATTGACAAAATGCAGCGTGTGTTCCTCGCTCATGTTCTGAATGGCCCGCTCCCATACTTCGGTAGCAGAGGATGTAAAAGCGATATAATAGCCTTCTGGCAGCCGAAAAAGCTCGCGGAGCTGCGCGACTGTGTGCGCAACAACTTGCTGGAATGCTTTGCTGCGGTGCGAAATAGCACATACATTTTCTTTCAGAGCTGTTTTTAAATGGTCAGGAACTGTGTGGAACAACTCGGAAGGACCGGGGGTAAGAAAATAAGTGTGCGCCATGATCAATATAGCTTCTAATCATCGAGTAGCAGCAGGCAACTGCTGAATCATATCGTAAACTAAGTGCGTTGGCAGCCCCATAACAGTAAAGAAAGAGCCTTCTATTTTGGTAATGCCAATCATGCCGATCCATTCTTGGATGCCATAAGCGCCTGCTTTGTCAAAAGGGCGATAGTGTTGGACGTAATGGGTTATTTCCTGTAGTGAAAGAACGCGAAAGTAAACTTTTGCTGTGTCGCTACGCGTGGTAATCCCTTGTCTGGTCAAAAGACTCACCCCCGTAATTACCTGATGTGCATTACCGGAAAGCAGTTGTAACATAGCTACAGCTTCTGCTTCGTCAGCAGGTTTGTTTAGCACTTCGCCGTTGCAGACTACAACGGTATCAGCCGTCAAAACTGCTTGATTATCAAGCAATTCATTTTCAAACGCACGGGCTTTTTTTTCTGCCAGATAGGCTGCTGCCTCTGTTGCCCCGATATGCAGCGGGATTGCTTCGTCAGTATTTTTGGTTTGAACGGAGAAGTCAAAACCTAGTTCGGTCAGCAACTGCTTGCGTCTCGGAGATTGAGAGGCTAAGATCAAATGTAAATCTGTACGTATCAGCACTTATCTGCGCTTGTTGAGTTCGTCTCTGATTTTGGCAGCTTTTTCGTAGTCTTCGTTGGCAATTGCCTGTTGCAATTCGGTTTCCAACTGCTCTTTGGTCAGGTTTGCAAGGTTGCCCGAAGCGACAGGGCGCTTTTCGCTACTGCGCTCTTTTGGAGGAGATGCTTCCATTTCTTCCTCGTCTTCGTCCATGTCTGATATGGTAATACCTGCCTCTGACAGTACGTCTTCGTAGGTATAGATCGGAACGTTGAATCGCAGCCCTATAGCAATAGCGTCCGATGGTCTGGCATCTATCTCAACACGCTCATAAGAATTATTTGAATTGCAAACAATTTTTGCATAGAACACACCTTCGCGAAGTTCGGAAATAATAATTTCGCTTACTTCATAATGAAATGCCTTTGCAAAAGCCTTGAATAGATCGTGGGTCATTGGACGGGCAGAGGTAATTTTCTCGATCTCGATAGCAATTGCCTGTGCTTCAAACATACCAATGATAATAGGTAAACGTCTTTTTTTACCAACCTCCCCAAGCACAAGTGCAAACGAGCCTGATTGCGACTGACTTGATGAAAGACCCAGTATTTCAAGTTGTATTTTTTCCACCTTGTCTTGCTAATAAAAAATAGTGTGCGAATTTAACAAAAGTTCACCGAAACGGCTATTCCCTTTCAGGAAAAATCAGAAATCATAGCCCAGCGTAAAGTAGAACATTGGTTTTTGTATCTGTTCATTTTCGATGCCCCACGCTACATCAAATTTAGTATAGTAACTCCCCAAAAGCATCGTGCGCATCCCGCTGCCTATGCCAATCAGGAATGGATTTTTAAAGTTTGAAACACGTGCAACAAATGGCTCCCGAACAATCTCTACGGTATTAAGAGAGTTCTCGCGATTGAACGGGCTTGTGCCGCTCCATGCTGCGCCAATATCTGTAAAGGCAATAAACTGCAGGTTGCGGAAGAAGTTTGATGTAATGGCGCTCTTGTAAAAATACTTGAGCAGGGGTAGTCGCAACTCAGCATTAAATAAGATATAGCTGCTGCCGCGTAGTTTATTCCAGTTAAAGCCACGCAGGTTGCCGATATATTGGACGAACAACAAATCGCTCAAGTCTTTGCCGGGTTGGGTGGCATCTACAAACAAAGGATCTGTATTAGGCACAGGATCGCTCTGGTTGCCGATCCAGTTATCCATGCCGCCGAGGCGATAGCTTTTACGCGCAGGACCAAAAAACTGCCCGTAACTGAAGCGTCCAGCAAAAAGCAGCGAACTGTTGAGTTTCCGATAAGTGCGGGCATCAATGGTCAGGTTGCTGAAGTTTCTGTCACGCGCTGTAACCCCAACCCAGTTTTCATAGCGAACAAAGGCACGCGTTCCTTCCATGAGGTTTGGGCCAATGGTCAGGCTATTGTCGAAAACAAAGTCGAAGCCAATACCCCCATAGCTGAACGAGCGATCGGAGATTTGCTGCACAACGGGGTTGATATCGCTGGTTGGGGTAAATGTCGTATTAGCAAAGAATGGGCTTGCCGAAATGCGGGTAGTTACGCTAAACGGATAAGAGACTGTGCCCTGTAATTTGTTGAGTGTATATTTCTGGACGAAATCGAGCGGCGTAACTGTGAGCGACTGGCGATCGAAGCGGACTTTGTAGTCTATGCGCTGCTTCAAGTACTGATACTCAGCGTAGTACATCGCGCTGCGCAAAGTAGTCAGTCCAAACAACCCTGCATTGAATTTATGATTTTCGAGAGCATCGCTCATGCTTGTTTCCAGTACGATACCCAGCCCGCGCAAAGGATCGGTAACGATAGAAGTAACTAAGTTTTCGGCGCTAAACTTGCTTTCGTAGGCTTGTGGGCGTGTCAGGCTAATGTTCCTGCCTTCTATTGGCTCGAATGGATTACCGGGGCGATAGTTCTTGATCAGTTTGCGTCGTTCGGTTTTGGTAAAAGTATCGAACTGGTAATTTTCTGTGTCTATTTCGTCCGATTTCTTATGGGTTATCGTATCTGATAGAGCAACCTTAGGCTCCTCGCTGGGTACAGTAGGCTGCGTGGTACTGCCGGAGGTAGCAGGCAGTTGGTTGCGTTCTGCTTTTTGCCGCATCTGGTTCAGCCTGCGCAAATCTACCAACTGCTGCCGCGAGGTTTTCGGCGTAAATAGCGAGTTGCCAATATTAAAATCGGAGATATTGAAAATCCCGTCAGCACCTTGAAACATACTTATGAATGTCAATTGCTTGCCCGAAATGTCGTAGTATTTGATGCTGTACGGCAATGCGGAAATTTGTGTACTTACCTCGTCTTTGACATCATAACGAAACAGGTGGGTAATACCGCGCTGATCACTGAGAAAAAGCAGTACATTTTCAGACATTGCCTTGGGGCGCGTATCGTAGCTGAGTGTATTGGAAATGCGCTTAAGCACATTTTTTTGTTGCGGATCGTAGATAAAAAGATTGAAACGCTTTATGTTCTCATCTTCAGTATTAGACTTCGTACCGAGCGTATCGTTGTTGCGATTGGAACTAAAGACAATCCGATAGCCTCTGCCTTTCAGGAATGTAGGATGCAGATCATCTGAGTTATCGTTGGTAATGCGGTTGATCTGCTCGCGCTCGAGATCATAGGTGTAAATATCATTCTGCAAGCCCTGCGTTGCGCTGATGACTAAACGCTTACCATCGTCTGATATGTCCATATCGTGGATGCTGGTAAAAGTGGGAAGAGGGCGATGGCTGATTTTACGGCGTTTACCCGTGGTGATTTGGCTGAGGCGATAATAATCTTCGAATCGGTTGATTACCAGTAGTGTTTGTGCATCTTTCCAAACGAAAAGCGGCAGAACTTTGTCTATATCCTGATTGAGGACGCGGTTTCCGCCGCGCATAAGTACGGTTTCTTTTTGGGTAGTCAGATTTTTCAGACGAATATGGTAGCGTCCTTTGTTGTTCTGCGCATAGGCGATTAGGTCATCTTTCGGATGAATTTTTACCCGATGGAACAGCATACCTTTTGGGTTGGCAAGAATTCTGTTTTCCGAGAGAATATACTGATGGTTGTCGCGCAAGGCTTTTGCATGATCTAAGTAAAAGTTGCGCCAGTTGTTCAGGAAACGCTGGTAGGCAATGCCCAGCGTGTTTTCGATGCTGCTTTCTTCGTTGCGCACTAATCGCGTCAGGTTGAGGATATTGGCAACGTTTGTGCGCCCATACTTTTCGACGATGTAATTCCAGATGGAATGCCCGATCATATAGGCTTCCTCACCTTCTATGTTGGCTATTTTGCGCAGTTTTCTGTTTTCCAGTGCGTCGCGGGTATAGTCGTCCATTTCTGCGCTCCAGCCGTAGGCAATGTATCGCGCAGCGCCTGCTAAAAACCAATCAGGCAAATTGAGCAGGTAGGAGCTTTGAAGTACGTCTTTCAGATTGCCGCCGTACATCATTTCGGAGATGAGCATTTCGGCAATTCGCAGTCGCAACTCGGCGCGGTACTCGCTTTGCAGCCCCGGAAAGGCAATCTCTATTTCGGATTTGGCAAATCTTGTTTGTCCTGTAGGGGCAAATCCTTGTTTGTCCACACCAATATTACTTTGGTGGATGTCTTTTACGGAAGGATAAACAAAAATCCTGATTTTATTGAAGGGAGCATAGCCGACAAAGTCGGTAATGCTACCAAATTCCTGCTCTGCTATATTAGCTGTTAGGCGGGCAAGTTCTTCGTTATTGTCGTAGAAAAAAACGTTAAAGTTTTGGCTGGAAATATATTGCCAGTTTAACTCTTTGTACTGGATGCGATTCTTTCCGAATTTGCCTGTGCTGTACTGTGCGTTAGCAATTGTTACCCAAGCAATACAGCACACGATGCAGATGAGTTTCAGCGCAATGCAGAGATGCTTCATAAGCTCAATTTACGTATTGCTGCTAAATTAATAAGAAAGACTGTAAAGTGAGTCAGTTGCCGCTTAACTTAACAGCCGCAACTGATTATTTTTTACAATTATCTTACCAGCGGGATCAGAAAGAAATCGCTTTCCAGATGGTCGTTGCTACTAGGGAATGAGGAACTCTGGGGTACCGGCTTGAGGTTTTGTACAGCGCGGCGCATATCGTTGATGGTGATGATGCCGCCTGTCATTTCGCCACGACTTTTCAGCAGATCAATTAATGCACCTGCAAAGGGTGAATGTCTGCCCGGCTCCCCGTCAGGTACGCGCTCTTTTCCACCTGATGTAAGAAATTTGCGCGTAGTGAGTTGGATTTTTTTTGCAACCAGTTCGCTTTTCGAAATAGCTGATTCTGCTCCACGCGAACGTGCGATCAGCGGGCTGAAAGTACCGCTGTAACAGGCATCCATGATCAAAAATATGTGCTTACATTTGGAAGCATCTAATGTTTGGCGAATGAAGTTGTGTGAGAGCCAGCTATTGCCGTTGCGCTCGTTGCCTACGGGCAGTCCTTGGTAAGGTATGATGAATCCTTGCGAAATATGTTCGATAAAATAACCGTGGGCTGCAATAAAAACCATCAACTGATCGTTAGGTGCGTAGTCTTTATTAGCGTATTCCCTGATTTTTCTTTCGATCTCTTCTTTGGTTTTGGGATTGGCGAGTATTTCTACCTCTGCTCCATATTGTTCTTTCAATACACTCCCAATGGTTGATACATCGCGCACGGCATTGCTCAGATTATCCCAGTGGATATACTCGTCTATGCCAATCAGTAGGACATAAGTTTTTCCAAGCAACTGACGTGCAGCTATTCTGTCGTCTACTGCTGTAAGTTGAGACGTTGCCTTGTATTTATATTGCTTGGTAGTGGTATTGTTCTGTCTGTCCTTAGCTGCCAGATAGATCATGTTTTCTTCGCCGCCCAACTGCCCAACAGGAAGGTTGATCGTAAACGTGAAGCGTCTGCCGGTGGGGTCGCTTTGTGTAAGCTCTGCTGTCAGACCATTGAGTTGTACCTCGCGTACCCCGCTGGGGTCTTCTGCTATGCCTGTAACTAATATGTGATTGCCGGTAACGCTTACGAGGCTAAGTCCACGGGTTGGTTCTTGTGCATTCTTACTTACTTCTATCACATGCGGACTGGTGATGGTTATTTGCGGACCGGTTCGATCGTTTGCTGTAGAACTTGCCGCCTGCCTTCTGATCGTTTCTTCCAGATTGTAGCCTGCTAAGGAAAATGTTGGATTGATGTTGAGGGCTTGCTTAAAAGCTGTTGCTGCTGCATCAAATTGTTGGATATGCATGTATGCAAGCCCCATCTGATTATAAGTCCATGCGTCGTTGGCTGCAATGCGCAGAGATGCCTGAAAGTCTTCAATGGCTTCTTTATATTTTTTCTGCGCACTGCGGACTTGCCCGCGAAGGTCTAAAGCCTCTTTTTTATTGTCTTTCGATGAGTTGATAAATTGGGTAAGCAAGGTCTCGGCTGTAGCATAGTCGCCATCTTCGGCAAAGCTACGCGCCCTGCTGAGCATGCGCATATCGGGTGATAGATCTGAGAGGATATTGGGTGCTTCTGTTACCTGTTGGTTTCTTCCTCCGTTGATAGCTGGCGCAGCCTGTTGTGTTTTTTTGCCTTGATTGGCAGCGCTCTCTGCTTCATACTGATCTGCCAGTAGTGCCTTAGCACGCGCACGCAAGGGTTCGCCAAGTTTTTCGTAACATTCGCTGATTCGTCGGAGAGCGCTTACTTTGTCAATATCTTTTTCTGTGATGGTAACATGGCGTTCAAAATCAAGTATGGCAGCTGCCAGATTGTTGAGTCGCTGATAAGCAATTCCGCGCATGTAGCTTGCCTGCTGGTGGCGAGGCTGCAACCGGATGACTTCGGTTAAGTCGCTAATTGCTTCATTGTTCCTGCCTAAATGCAACAGACATTCGCCGCGCCTAAATAGAATGAAAACAGCACCTTGATTGGTCTTTAGATAGTTGGTGTAGTACTTGACCGCATTCTCGTACTGTTTTGCCTCATAGGCATTATTGCCTTTACTTAAGTTTTTGTTGCTTTGTGCAGTGGCAATAGTTGCGAGTAAGTACAGCATACTTACTAAAGCAAGAAGATGAGTTCTCATAGGGGTAAATTCTTAGAATTTGTTGTGAATTTAAGAACGCATAGCATTTTATTGAGTATCTCCGGCAAAATAGTGCCAAGAATAGCACATCTACACATTTTACTACAAATCTTGTAGGTGATGATTTTTGAACTATCACATTAAAAAAATATTTGCAGGCAGAGGACTCGGATGAATGATGTCAAGATTGTATATCCATGCTATTTCGTGCTGCTTTGGTTGATATATGACTTTTCGCAGTTCCTACAGATTCCTTGTACCAGCCATTCGTAGCTTTCTGCCTGAAAACCGGTAGGGAGAGTAAGGTAAGGAACGGGAACATGGATGCAATAAGTGTGTTCGCAATTGCGGCAGAAGAAATGAAGGTGGCTGTGCTCTTGGTTGTGGTTTTCAGGACACAATGCGTAGCGCATAAGCCCCCTTTCGTCGGGAACCTTGTGGATAAGTCCCTGTTCTTCAAAAGATTTGAGCGTGCGATAAATTGTTACGCGGTCGAAGCCTCGCGGTAGATGCAACTCTATATCAGCATGAGAAAGCGCATAACCCTTGTCGAGAAACAATGCAAGTACAGCTTCTCTGATTTTGGTCTTGCGGACTCCTTTCTGATCTAGGATTTTTCTGATATGCTCCGTATGCATGTGCTGCTGCGTGCTTTATTGCAAAGATAAGTAGAATTTGGCAAGTTGCTTACTGTTTGTCGGTATGCTACAAACATGCATATATTTATACTTACAAAAAAATCGCAATGTGATGCTTACTATCGGCTATGATCTGGGCAGTTCTTCGGTAAAGGCTGTAATTTTTGATATGGAAGCAGGGACAGTGCTAGCTTCTGCAACTTGCCCCGCCGCTGAAATGCCCATAGATGCGCCGCAGCCCGGTTGGGCAGAGCAATCGCCTGATAGTTGGTGGCTCTACGTACAGCAAGCCACAAGACAATTACTCGCACAAGCATCGAACATAGCCCCGCGCGATATCCGTGCCATAGGCATAGCCTACCAAATGCACGGGCTTGTACTGACTGATGCGGCTGCAAATCCGCTGCGACCTGCCATTATCTGGTGCGATAGCCGCGCAGTAACGATTGGCGAGCGAGCCGCACAAACCTTAGGGCAGGAATATTGCCTCAAGCGTCTGCTGAATACCCCGGGTAATTTTACTGCATCCAAACTACGCTGGGTGATCGAAAACGAACCTGAAATTAGCCGGAGGATACGCTACTGGATGTTGCCCGGCGATTTTGTTGCTTTTCGGATGACAGGATGTGCATCTACAACAGCATGCGGACTTTCAGAGGGCATCTTGTGGGACTTTCGCGATAACTGCCCTGCCCAATGGTTGATGGATCATTACAGCATTCGAACCGAGTGGCTGCCGCAACTCGTAACAACTTTTGGACTACAGGGCGAATTGACACCACAAGCTGCTGATCTATTGGGACTTGCAGCCGGTACGCCTGTTACTTATCGGGCAGGCGATCAACCTAACAACGCTTTTTCGCTCAATGTTATGCACCCGGGCGAGGTTGCGGCAACGGCAGGTACTTCAGGGGTAGTCTATGGCGTAGGAGATACTGCACAGCCCGATTTGAAAATGCGCTTCAATACTTTTCTGCACGTCAATCACAGCGCCGATCAACAGCGATTAGGGGCTTTGCTTTGTGTCAATGGTACGGGCAGCATGTACGCATGGCTGCGCCGGAACTTGTGCCCCGAACTTTCCTATACACAGATGAACGATCTGGCAGCTACTGCGCCGCAGGGGGCAGATGGCGTGCAGGTGTATCCCTTTGGCAATGGCGCAGAGCGAACGCTGGGTAGCCGCCCCATAGATGCGCGGATACAAGGACTGCAATTCAATCGCCATGCGCGTGCACACGTGCTGCGTGCAGCCCAAGAGGGGATTGCATTTGCGCTCATGTATGGTATGGAGGCAATGCAGCAAACGGGTATTCGCCTCGAAACAATCCGCGCAGGTAATGCCAATATGTTTCTTAGTCCTTTGTTTGCGCAAACGCTTGCCGATTTGAGCGGTGCAACAATCGAACTTTATCAAACAGATGGTGCGCAAGGTGCAGCAAGAGGCGCAGCCGTAGGCGCTGGATTGGTGCGAATAGAGGAGGCATTTCACTCTCTTGTGCGCTTGCAAAAAATCTATCCGGACAGCAAAAACAGCAAGGCGCTCGCATCTTACAGGGAATGGCTCGCCAATCTGCCTAATGGACTTTAGCCTGCTACGGTTTTTCCTCGTAATCGCTAACGCGATTTTTTACCAAAGCAAACCATACCAGCGAGAGCAGCATTAAGCCTATAAAAATCAGGCTGATGATCAGGTTGTAATAGACAATAGCAATCGTACAAACTACTGTCAGGATAAGCGCCAGCCAAGGCAAAAACGGATACATTGGTACGCGAAAGGGGCGGTGCAGTGTCGGTTCTTTGATGCGAAGCGCCAGCAGGCTGGCCATACTAAAAACGTACATAACCACAGCGCCCAGCACCGAGAGCGTGATAATCTGATCAGTCTTGCCCGAAAAAATAGCAATAAATCCTACGCCACCGCCTGCAAGCAATGCCCAATGTGGTGTCTGGTGCCTGTTGAGACGCGTCAGAAACTGCGGCAGAAAACCTTCGCGCGCCATGGCATAAATCTGACGGGAGTAGCTGATGGTATTTCCATGGAAGGAAGCGATCAGCCCGAATAGCCCTAAGCCTGTAAATATTTTTGCCCAAATATTTTGTGGCCCCAAAGCCATTGCCAGCGTTTCCGGCAGCGGGTGGTCTATGTCGGTCAGAAGCCTCCAGTCTCCTACGCCGCCGCTAAGGATCATAATACCCATCACCAACACTACTAAGGTGCTGATACTGAGCATATAGCCTTTAGCAATGGTTTTTTGCGGGTTTTTAACTTCTTCGGCAACCATAGCAACGCCTTCTATGGCAACAAAAAACCAGATAGCATAGGGTACGCCTGCAAAAACATGCCCCGCATGGAGCGGTTGCGGATTGTGTGCAATGAAATAATCCCATTCAAAATAAGGGGCAATCAGTCCAAGAAATAAAACAATTTCACCTACAGAAAGCAGCGTAACAATGAGCGAAAACTGCGCCACCTCTTTGATTCCCAGCAGGTTTATTCCAATAAAAATGGCACATGAGATGATGGCAGTTGGCAGTACGGGAATTTGAGGATATAAAAAATTGGCATAGCTGCCGAGCGCATAAGCGATTGCAGGCGGAGCGAGCAGAAAATCAACTAATGTGGCAAAACCTGCCAGAAATCCACCCAAAGGCCCAAAGGCGCGTTTGGCATAAGAGAAAGTCCCCCCAGCTTGTGGAATAGCCGCTGTCAGTTCGGTATAGCTGAAAATAAAACTGACATACATCACAATCACCAGCAGGGTTGCGAGCAGAAAGCCGATCGTTCCCGATACAGCCCAGCCGTAGTTCCAACCAAAATACTCTCCCGAAATAACCAGCCCGACGGCGATAGCCCATAGCTGAATAGTATTGATTTCCTTGCGAAGCGTCCCGCCGGGTTCTTGTTTCATGCTTGTAATGGAAACGCATCAAAAAATGTAGAAGCAGCACCCCTAAGCGTTTGCTACTATAAAGCCAATTCTCCCGAAAACTCGCGGGCAAAGGTGATAAAATCGGTATTTGGCGGCTCAACGCCCTCCTGCCGGAACAATACCGCAAACTGTGCGCGGTGGTAGGTCGCGTGGTTGGCCGTATGGATAATAATATCCGACACGCGGTTGGTGTAATCTATTTTTTGAAAGTTCTGGTAGTCCATCATGCGGTCAAACTCTGCCTGATCTGCGCCTGAGAGATATGCCAGCCAGTTTTTGGTATTTGCTACAGCCATTGCCTTCAGTTCGTCAATAGGTAGAGATTTCCAGATATGCAGCGACAAATCCGGTTTGCCCTGAATGCGCGACAGCCACAATTTTTGCGCAACTAATACGTGGCTCATCAGCAACTGCACGCGATCGGGGATGGCAAGCTGGCGATCAAACAGGTGGAAATAGCGTTCGTTTGCCCAGTGGTTGTAAGTGTAAAGGCGCAAAAAGTACTCTTTCATCGCATCAGTGTTTTTCTTGTAAATAGGCTAATAAAGATTCACAACTCCGGTAAACGGTCGTAAAGCAGGTAATAAAGTCCTGCATATCGCCGTAGTAAGGGTCATCTACTTCCAAAAGTTCATCTTTTTCGGTATCAAACTCACGCAACAGCATGATTTGAGCGGTACTGTCAGGGGCAACGCGCTCCTTTAGGCTGATGATGTTGCGCAAGTTGCTCCTGTCCATCGCCAAGATATAGTCGAAGTTGTAGAAGTCAGCAGTAGTTAGCTGACGCGCACGACTGGGAAGGACTATACCGTTGTCTTCGGCTACTTTTCGGGCGCGTCGGTCGGGTAAATCACCAACATGGTAGTTGCTCGTTCCGGCAGAGTCGCAGGCAAAGCGATGTGCCAAATCTGATTGCCTGATCAGATGGGCAAACACACCCTCTGCCAGCGGCGAACGGCATATATTGCCCAAACAAACAAAAAGAACCTTGATCATCAGCCAATTAATAATAGCTGTTCAGCATGACGGGCATGATGAGCATGAGGATGTCCTCGTTTTCATCAGTTGCCTCAGGGGTCAGCAAGCCGGCGCGGTTAGGCTCGGACATTTTGAAAATAACTTTCTTAGAATTCAGGTTGCTCAAACCTTCTATCAGGAATTTGGCATTAAAGCCGATTTCCATTTCTTCGCCTTCATATACGCAGGCAAGTTTTTCTTCACCTTCGTTAGAGAAATCAATGTCTTCGGCGTGAACTTCTAAGCTGTCTGCATTGATTTTCAGACGGATCTGGTTGGTAGATTTATTGGCATAGATCGCAATGCGTTTCAATGAACCGAGCAGTTCGGCCCGGTCAATCTCCAGTACTTTGTTGTTGTCTGTCGGGATGACGTACTCATAATCAGGGAAGCGCTCATCAATCAGGCGGCAAACCATTCTGATGTTGGCAAATGAAATGAAGGCATTGGCTTTGTTAAATGCCAGTTGTAATGGCGTGTTGTCTGCGGGGAGTGTGTTTTTCAGTAAACCCAAAGCTCGGCGGGGAATAATCACAGCAACCTCGTTAGGTGAACTTACATCGAAACGGCGATAGCGTACTAAGCGGTGGCTATCGGTAGAAACGAAGGTTGCGTCTGTATTGCGCAGGTTGACGAATACGCCATTCATATTGGGCTTCATCTCGTCTGTGCTTGCTGCAAACAGCGTGTAAGCAATAGCGCTTGAGAACACTTCAGCCCTTAGTTCAACTGTCTGGGCGTTTTTGGGTTCGGGTATGCGCGGAAAATCAGCCGCATTTTCACCTGCCAACTTGTAATGACCGTTGTCTGAGTTAAGTTCTATAATGTAAGTATCGGGATTGATTGTAAAAGTTACCGGCTGTTCGGGCAGGTTGCGCAGTGTATCTGCCAGCATTTTGGCAGGAACGGCAATGCTGCCATTCATTTCCGACTCAACGCTCATCTCCGCCATCATAGATGTTTGCAGGTCAGAAGCAGTAATTGTCAAGATGCCGTCTTTGATTTCAAATAAGAAATTTTCCAAAATAGGTACAACTGGGTTGCTAACGATCACGCCACTCAGGGCGGAAATCTGTTTTAATAAGGCGTTTGATGATATGGTGAAATCCATGTGGCTGTTGTTAGTAATGGCTTTTCAATGCGTTTAATTATCAAAATTAGCACATTTTTAAAATGTTGCTGTTTTAGCGTTCAAAATCTTTCTTGCGTACAAGGAAGCGGGCGAAGTAGCGCGGCTCAAGTTGCACCAACTCGTTGTCGGGGCGCGTGATGCCAAACATACCGCTTTGACCTGCATAAACATACAGTCCGCTTGTACCGCCCAGTGTTTCAATTTCCATTTCACAAAACGGCACGAGTTGATTGAGTGAATCGCGCATCGCAGTATTGTCTATGAAATTATAAACCCTGAAATTGCGATAAGCCTCTATGTAGCGGTAGAGCATCGCCGAATCCAGATTTTTTACTCCCGCAACTTTGTAAAATTCATCTTCGCGGCGAATGTCAATATTTTGGTCGGGTGTTTCCGCATAGCGAATGCGCAGGCTGCGAATGCCCAGCCAGCCTGAACTGACTAAGTTTTTGTTGCGCCATTCGCCTTCGGGCAGCGTCAGAGCTTCGTAAATATTGATGCTGTAGCCGGGAATGTAAAGGGCGGCAGGCGACTGGCTGTTTTTGGCTATCGCATAAGCATTGCCTCGTACCCCCAATATTTTAAAGGAGAGCAATTGGCGGCTGCCTTGCCATAGCTCAATCGTTTGTCCCTGATTTTCAATATCTTTTCGAAGTGTTTCCCCCTCTTTTCCTGTGATAAGTTGCTGTGTTTCCACTTTGCGCAACAACATAAAAAGCTCGCGCAGCAGGGTTTTGTCAGCTTGATAGCGCCCGTTGAGTTGCCATTCGCCTTTTTCCAGTCGGAAAGTATTTTTGCCTAGTACCATGCGGTCTATCCCCACAGTATCGGTCAGGGCAAAGTAATTTTCGCCGACAGAAGCGTTTGTAGCGGCATTTACGCTGCGTTGATAAAACCAAAAGCCTAATGCGGCTACTTCCACAACAATTACGGCAATTAATATTTTGAGCTTGGTGGTCAACAGGTAAACTGGTTTTCAGCAGTGCGAAATAACAAAATGTTCGCTCAAAAACATAGCCGCGTATTGTAAAGATGCTGCGCTGCGCTACTTTTGTGGTGAGCAAGTGGCTCACCGGGGTGTTTCCTGTGCCAATGGCGAGGAGGCTGAGATGATAC
Source organism: Rhodoflexus sp. (assembly GCF_053489755.1). Lineage (NCBI taxonomy): Bacteria > Pseudomonadati > Bacteroidota > Cytophagia > Cytophagales > Thermoflexibacteraceae > Rhodoflexus > Rhodoflexus sp. The sequence continues at coordinate 48,246 of NZ_JBRCHD010000038.1, read as the reverse complement.
CCGTATAACCTGATCAGGATAATGCCTGCGTAGGGAGTTTACGTCTGACCAAAGGCTGCGATGGTTCTGAATGCAGCCGCCTTCTTCCCCCACAGAACACCGTCGGGTTTTTGTTTAACTAAAACCATTGACGGAACAATGAAAAAGTATCTATTAACCACATTTGCAGTATTGCTCCATTCCTTTGTATGGGCGCAATTCAGTATTTCGGGTAAAATTTTAGCAGCCGATGATGCTACTCCGCTTGCGGGTGCATCAGTCGTGCTCAAAGGTGCTAACAAAGGCCTTGCCGCCGATGAAAAGGGACAGTTTGTTTTTTCGGGGCTTGCTGCCGGAACTTACACGCTGCAAATCTCGTTTGTAGGCTACCGCAACTACGAACAACGCATTGATTTACAGCAAGATATAGTACTGGACATTCAACTTTCGGCAGCGGCAGTGTGGAGCAAAGAGGTGGATGTATTCGGTACGCGCCTCTATCCGATTACTAAAACTATTGTGGACAGGAAAGACCTTGCGCCGCAAAATCTGGGGCAGGACTTGCCTATTCTGCTCAATTTTACGCCGTCAATTGTTACCACCTCCGATGCGGGAGCAGGCATTGGCTACACGGGTATGCGGATTCGGGGCAGCGACCCGACGCGCATCAACGTTACCATTAACGACGTGCCGCTCAACGATGCCGAATCGCAGGGCGTTTTTTGGGTCAATATGCCCGATTTTGCCACCTCCGTGTCGCAAATTCAGGTGCAACGCGGCGTGGGTACTTCGGTGAACGGTGCCGGCGCGTTTGGAGCAAGCGTGAATATTACCACACTCGCGCCAGAAGACAAAGCTTCGGCAGAAATCATCAACGGCTATGGTTCTTTTAATACTTGGAGGCACAATGTGGTCGTACATTCAGGCCTGATCAACGACCGCTTCAAAATGATGGGGCGGCTGTCTAAAATCACCTCCGACGGCTTTATTGACCGCGCCTTTGCAGATTTAAAATCTTTCTATTTGTCAGGAGTTTACCTGACCAAAAAAGGCAGCATTACGGCAAACATATGGAGCGGCAGGGAGCAAACCTATCAGGCGTGGTACGGAGTTCCCGAAGAGGAGTTGCGCAGAGGCAACCGCCGATTTAATTCGCAAACCTATGACAACGAAACCGACAACTACCAGCAAGACCACTACCAACTGATTTGGCAAACCGACATCAGCGGTGGCTGGAGTTGGAAATCTACCCTGCACTATACGCGCGGTCGGGGCTATTTTGAGCAGTACCGCGAAAATGACCGCTTGTCGCTTTATCTGATTGAACCTATACAAATTGGCAATCAGATTATTACGCGCAGCGACCTCATCCGCCGCCGCTGGTTAGATAACCACTTTTACGGCATAACTTGGCAACTGAGCTACCAAAGCCCCGAACTCCGCGCTGATGCGCCTGTGCTGGATTTTCAGTTGGGCGGCGCGGCTAACCGCTACTTAGGCAAACATTTTGGCGAGGTCATCTGGGCGCGCTTTGCGGGCAATAGCAACATCCGCCACCGCTACTACGACAACGATGCAGTAAAAGACGACATCAATGCTTATGCCCGCGCTACTTATCAAATAGCCGACGGACTCTTTGCCTTTGGCGATTTGCAATTGCGACATATCAACTATGACTTTTTGGGCTTTGATAACCGTCTAGAAAATGTTACCCAAAATGCTAACCTGTTGTTTTTCAATCCTAAAACAGGCGTGCGTTACCTCAAAGGCGCTTCGGAGTGGTATGCCTCGTATGCCGTCGGGCATCGCGAACCCAATCGCCGCGACTTTACGGAAAGCAGCCCGACCAGCCGCCCCCGCCCCGAACAACTGCACAACGTAGAGGCAGGTTACAGTGGCAGCGTAGGCAAGTGGGCGTTTAATGCGAACGTGTTCTACATGTATTACAGAGATCAACTCGTACTGACAGGCAGCGTCAACGACGTAGGCGGCTACATCCGCCAGAACATTCCCGACAGCTACCGCGCAGGCATTGAATTAGTGGCGGCATGGCAGGTCAATAAAAAGTGGAAATGGGAAGGCAACGCCGCATTTAGCCGCAATAAAATCCGTGCTTTCACCGAGTTTTTAGATGATTTTGACAATAGCGGACAGGTTACGGTAGAACACCGCAATACGGATATTGCCTTTTCGCCTGCGGTTGTAGCCGCTTCTCAACTGCATTTTACTCCAACCAAAGACCTGCAAATTTCATTGCTGACTAAATACGTCAGCCGCCAGTATTTGGACAATACACAGCAGTTGAGCCGCAGTTTGGATGCATTCTTTACCAACGATTTGCGCTTGGGCTACACGCTGCATCCGAAGTTTTGCAGCGAAATAGGGCTGAACCTGTTAGTCAATAATATTTTCAATCATTTGTATGAAAATAACGGCTACACCTTTGGCTACATCAGCGGCGGACGACCTGTTTACGAAAATTTCTACTTCCCACAGGCAGGCACCAATTTCCTCACGCAGGTGAGCATTAAGTTTTAGACGAAATAGTAACTATCCAAATTTTCGGAATGCGGAAAAGTACGGACGACACAGATTTTCACGGATTTTATTGATAAAACGGCGTTGATCTGTGTTGTCCGTTTTAATCTGCTGGATAGACTATTGTCTTGAGCGGCGGAGTAGGTATTTGGTAGTATAGATGCCGTCCTGATTGCCGGTTTCAATCCAGTAAACCTCCCAACCTGCTTTAGAGAGTTCGTTAAGTGCGAGGGCTTTCTTCTCTTCATTCTCATAAATATTGGAGAAGTTAATTCCTGTCAGACTGTAATAATTTTTCAGGTCTGCTTCTTGTTTCTTCCCGTCCGGTGTGATAATGAACATCCGCGATCTGCCGGCACCGCCCGCAATCATAGATTCCAGCGTAATCATTCGGGCATATTCCCAGTTAGGATTGCCCATTTGTACGCCTGTGGGTTGTCCACCTCCGGGTTGGGCAAATGTTGGCGTTACAAAGGCAGTACAGAGGAATAAAACACTAAGCGCGGCTAAACAGATAGTCCGATGAATGAAATGGTTCATAATTATTAGTGATTAAGTGATAACTGCTTAAATCTACGATGAAACTTACATTTGTCATCGTTCTGTACGTAGTTTCACAGGACAAATACAGGTGTACTATCTTTGCGACGGGATTTTTTTGAGGTATCGGATGCTTTTAGGCATAGTATCTGACATATTTTAGCTTTAAAGCATTATTTATATTGATTAAAAAAACCGACCAATATGACAAAGAAATTTTTTCTATGCCTGCTGTTGGCAGTTTGGACAATAGCTGCAAAAGCGCAATTAGATTTTTTAAAAGGCGCACCTATTAATCTGGTGGTAGATCTTGGCATTTCTAATCTTCGCGATGCCCCCGAAGAAATGGCGCTTAATACCCTGAACTCGCGCAGCATCAATATTTACTACATGAAAAGTTTTCGCATCAGCAATCGCTTTTCATTCAATTCAGGATTGGGTGGAGGAATGGAAAAGTACGGATTTTCCAATGAGGTTACGCTCATAGCATCTGCTTCGGGTACAGAAGTTATTGATATTTCCCAAACTAATGTGCGCCGTTCGCTGCTGGCGGTTAATTATATAGATCTTCCGGCGGAGTTGCGTTTTGCCTCGAGCAGTGGTCGCCGTGCGTTCAGAGTAGCTGTAGGGGGCAAAGTAGGGGTGCGGATTAGCTCACACACCAAGATCCGCTATGAAGAAGGCACAGGCAAGTTCAAAGACGACTTCAACCTCAATCCCTTGCGCTATGGTGTTTACGGGCGCATTGGCTACAGTTCATACAATGTTTTTGCTTATTACGGACTATCCGAATTGTTCCGCTCGGGCAGAGCGCCGCAAGGAGCCGCTATTGTGCCGTTTATGTTTGGTATCTCATTGACTACTTTTTGAGCACTTCTTTCTTCTGCATTTTGCGGCGGAGCATAGCGCGGCGTACGTCTTCCAGTGTTCCCTTTGGAATAGATTGAATAAGCTTACGAGTGTACTCATTTTTGGGGTTTTCGTAAATTTCTTCGGCAAAACCGCATTCTACCAACCTGCCTTCTTTCATCACCAAAATGCGATCGGAAATAAACTTAACTACCGAAAGATCGTGTGAAATGAAAATATAGGTGAGTTTGAACTTTTCCTTGAGTTGGTTGAGCAGGTTGAGCACTTGCGCCTGCACGGAAACATCTAATGCCGAGACCGATTCATCGCAGATAATAAACTTGGGTTGTAGCGCCAATGTGCGAGCAATGGAAATGCGTTGGCGTTGCCCCCCCGAAAACTCGTGCGGAAAGCGATTAAAGTGAACACTACTCAAGTTTACTGTTTCCAATAGGTCAATGGCAACTTCTTTGCGCTTGCGGTCGTTTTCGTGCAGGTTGTGAAAGCGCATTGGCTCCATAATTGCTTCTCCGATAGTCATGCGTGGGTTCAGCGAGGAGTACGGATCCTGAAAAATGATTTGAATTTCGCGGCGCAATTCCCGCAACTCGCGCTTAGAGATTTTTAAAATGTTGCGGTTTTTATAGAAAACCTCTCCTGATACATTATCTACCAGATTGAGGATTGCACGCCCCAGCGTTGTTTTACCGCAGCCGCTTGTCCCTACCAGCCCCAGCGTTTCGCCCGGATAAATCTCAAAACTAACGCCATCTACGGCTTTTTGTACTTTTGTAGTTTTACCGAGCCAGTTTTTTTCTATTGGAAAATGCACGTGCAGGTTTCGTACCTTAATCAGCGGTTCTTGTGCAAGCAGTTGCTCTTGACGCAATATAATCTCGTCTCTGCTCTGGAAGTTCAATAAAAGTGCCTGACCTACAGACTTGAATTTATTCTCTTGGCGGTCGGTAACGTTGCCATTAGCATCCGTATCCATGAAGTCAGAAATAACAGGTAACACTTTGAGTTTGATATCTAAGCGCGGGCGGCAGGCAAGCAACCCTTTGGTGTATGGATGTTGTGGCGCTGAAAATATATCCCAAGTAGCGCCATGCTCAACCACTTTGCCGTTGTACATCACCAGCAGGCGATCTGCAACCTCGCCAATTACGCCCAGATCGTGGCTAACAAATATGATGGCGGTGTCTATCTGGTCGCGCAGTTCTTGAAAAAGTTCCAGAATGCGATGCTGTACTGTTACGTCCAGTGCGGTTGTCGGCTCATCAGCAATGAGCAGCGCAGGGTTGCAGGAAAGCGCCATCGCAATCATCACACGCTGTTTTTGCCCGCCTGAAATTTCGTGTGGATAAGCTTTGAAAATATTTTCAGGATTGGGCAACTTTACCTTATCAAACATTTCCAGTGTGCGTTTGCGGGCTTCTGCATAAGACAGTTCAGGCTGATGCAATTGAATCGCTTCCATTACTTGATTGCCACACGAAAATACAGGATTGAGCGAAGTCATCGGCTCTTGAAAAATCATCGCAATCTCTCCGCCGCGCAGCATCCGCATTTCTTCTCGGCTAAGCTCTGTAATATCAACTCTCCCCAAACTTGGCGATTGGAATAGGATTTTACCCTGTTCGATATGGCCCGGAGGCGGAATCAGGCGCATCGTGGCAAGCGCCGTTACTGATTTGCCCGAGCCGGATTCTCCTACAATACCGATTGTTTCGCGCTTTTTAACCTGAAAACTGATATGCTCGACGGCTGTAACTTTACCGTGTTTAGTATCAAAGCATACTTTCAGATCTTCAACCGACAGCAGGGGTATCTCGTCTTTTTCAGAGGCCATAAACAGGTTATCAAGTCAATATCTGCTTTCTGAACAGACATTCAAAATCAGGCAGTAATTTAGTGTATATAACATAAATCTACATGTCTGCGCTTACTAATTAGGCTTTTGTAGTACGGTTTGCAGCGTTTTCCAGACAGTTTCGGTTACAATCAGATGTCCTTCGGCGGTTGGATGGATGCCATCGGGCAGGTTGAGCGATGGCTCGCCGCCGACTTTATCCAAAAGAAAAGGGATCAGCGCTATGTCGTTAGCTTTGGCAAGTTCCGGATAGATCTTGCGGAAAGCCGCCGCGTATTCAGGGCCCATGTTGGGTGGCACTTCCATCCCTGCCAGAATAATGGTAATATCAGGATATTTTGCTTTGGCTTTGCTAATGATGGATTGGAGATTTTTTCGGGTCTCTTCGGGGCTGATGCCACGCAAGCCGTCGTTGCCGCCCAATTCAATCACCAGAATATCAACAGGTTGCTCCAGCATCCAATCTATGCGCGTGTCGCCGCTGGCGGTAGTTTCGCCGCTCAAACCTGCATTGACGCAGCGGTAGGGCAGCCCCAGCGAGTCTAAACGCCGTTGGATCAGGGCAGGGAAAGCCTGTTCAATTTCCAGCCCAAAACCCGCAGTCAGGCTGTTGCCGAAGAAGAGAATGACTTTGCGATTGTCAGTTGCAGCTCCTGTAGGGGTGGTTTTTGTATCAACTGCTGTAGCGTCTTGCTGCTGCTCTTGCTTAGGCGAATCACAGGCAATCAGCAGGCAAACTGCAACGAGCAAGAGCCAAAGTTGATAGGTAGGATAAGTGTATTTGCGCATAAGTATAAGTGATTGGGCAGCTTATATATATGATGCCCTTTCGGGATATACGTTAATTATCTACTGATTATCAATTGCTTATACGTTATGAAAGTGTTACACGTTACTCGGATTTAATACCATATGAATTGCATGATGGGTAAATCACCCATTCAATATCGGCAGTGTAATAGTAGCATCTCCTCTTCGGTTGTGGCTGTCCAAAAAGTAACACAGACTTTGGTCTATTATTTGTTAATCGCTTGATAATCAATATAGATACAGGCTGAAGTCGTGCTACATTCAGCCTTTTTGGACAGCCTCTTTGTGTTAGCTTTCTATTGCTACTTTTTCCAGATTGAACAAATCATTCAGCACGTCTGCCAGCGTTTCGGCTTCTCCGCGCTTGCAGGCTGCCTTTAGTTGCAACACCGGCATTTTGATGATCTTTTGCATCATATTCTTAGTAATCTGTTCAATTTTTTCAGTTTCTTCTGCATTCAAATGCTTCATGTAGCGGGCAATTTCCTCTTTGCGGATTTGCTCCAGCATATTCTTGAGTTTATTGATGACAGGAGAGACGACCATCTCCTTTGTCCAGTTACCAAATTCGCCGATAGCCTCGCCGATGATGCGTTCTACATCGGGAATGGCTGCCAGCCTGCGTTGCAGTGCTTCGTTAGCACGGTTGTTAATATCATCTACGTTATAGACAATACAGCCGGTCAGTTGCTCTACTTCAGGCGCTATGCTGCGCGGTACGGAAAGATCGAAGAAGTAGCGGAATTTGCCTGCCTGATGGTGGCGTGCTACCTGCGCAGCCTCTATCAACGGGGTTTCTTTGGCTACCGAACAGATCACCACATCGGCTAATGCCATATAATTTTCCCAATCAGCAAAATCAACTACCTCAAAGTCAGTATTTTGTGCAAGGGCTTCGGCTTTAGCGCGGGTGCGATTGGCAAGCCATACTTTCCCAAAGTGAGAGTCTTTTAGGTTGCGCACCACGTCTGCACCGATTTCGCCCAGTCCAATGACCAAAGCCGAAGGCGCACTATTGGTAGCAGTAAGTTCTTCCATCATCTCAACGGCAGCATAGGAAACCGAAGCTGCACCGTCGCGGAAGGCTGTTTCCTGAAATACGCGCTTGTTGGTAAAGAAAATGGTATGCATTAGACGATGCAAAAAAGGCCCTGCCATTCCTTCGTCTGCCGACCACTGATAAGCCATTTTCATTTGGTGGATGATCTGCAAATCGCCGACTACCTGCGACTCCAGCCCAATACCCACCCGGAACAGATGTTCTACAGCCATTGCGTGGGTGTCGACAATGCGAAAGTAAGGCAATATATCACCAATAGACAGATGGTTTTTTTCCAGACAAAGCTGCGTAACAACCTCTCTGCCCATAGACTGATCGGCACTGTAGTAAACTTCTGTGCGATTGCAAGTAGAAACCACCAACGCCTCAGACAAGCCCAGAATGTCTTTGAGGCGCTGCAACAACTTGCGAGCCTGCTGCTCGTCTAATGCTACTTTTTCGCGTACCTCAATAGGTGCTGTCTTGTAAGTCAGTATAACGGCTTTGAAGTTCTCAAACATGTGTTCTCACGGTTCAATGGTGCAAAATTACACTCGGAAGCGGTAAAAAAGATGATCTGTGTCATTCACGGAAAAAACTCTCTTTGCCTCTTATCTAATAACGCATTGTTAGATGATTTTGTACAGACCGCCCGACATAATATTTGCATAAAACTTCTGTAGCCGTAAATCGAGGCTGTCCAAGAAGGCTGAATATAGCACAGACTTCAGTCTGGATCTATTTGATTATCAATTAATTAACAAATCGCAGGCTAAAGTCCGTGTTGCTTTTGAACAGGCTCGGCATAAAAATCTGCGCCAATCTGTGTAATCCGCCGTTTTCAGCGTGGTAGTATCCCAAAATATATATGTTATTAGTCAATCGTAATCCGCACGCCGGCATAGAGCATGCGCCCCATGATAGGCGCCCAGATTACGCCTGCATCAAAATGCTGTCCCCACGGGTTATCTGCCTGCACAATCGGGTGCATTTGCATAAAGTTGCCTATGTTTTCCATGCCCATATACGCTTCCCATGTGCGGAACACGCGCGTTACTTGGCTGTTAATCAGGAAGTAATGCGGCGAATTGGCGCGCCAGTAAGGGCTGCCCAAATTGGGTAGGTGTCCGCTGTGGTCATCGCCGGGCATTGGCATACCTACCAGCGGAGCTACGGGCAGACGCTTAGAACCATACCACTGCACGGTCAGGTCAAAGCGCCAGCGTTTCAAATCCAATTCGGCGTTGCCCATCGCACGGTGCATAGGAATAAACGGCACGCGGCGCAGTTCACTGCCGATTTGCGCGCGCACGTCGTAGTACTTGTAAGCGCCCGTGATGCTCAGCCCCTCAGCGATTTGATAGTCGCCCTGTATCTGGAAACTGTTGGCAAACGATCGCCCCTTGAGGTTGTAAACTTGCACCTGATGCGGGTCGCTGTCCAAATCTACAATCGTCTGATTTTCAAAGTTAGTGTGGAAGAAATCCACGGTTACCGAGCCATTGCGATTGTTAATCAGGAATTTTTGGTGGAGGCTGCCGCCCATGTTCCATGCAAACTCAGCGCGCAGGTCGTCGGCGATGCTCAGGCGGCGATTGCTTACCAGATAGCCCATATTTTCGGCAATCGGGTTGGCAAAGCGCATACCGCGTCCGGCAGAGAGTCGCAGCGCCGTCAGCGGGCTAAAATCGTATTTCAGGTGGAGGCGGGGAGTGATGACGTTGCCTGCCAGGTTGTGGCGGTCGTAGCGCAAACCTGCAATCAGTGCAAACTTACCGGGCAGCGTGTAGCTGTATTCTGTAAATACACCTGCCACACGCTCATGGCGGATGCGGTCGCTGTTGTTGTAGGTTTCGTCGTAGTTGTCCATCGCAGCGCTCACGCCTGCTTTGAGGATGTGGTTATCGCCGAATTGGTTTTGATAGATACTGTTAATCATCATGTATTGCTGCCTGCCATTGTAGCGAGAGTCGCCCCATATACCTCTGACGTTGTGGTTTGAAGCATTGACAATAATACCGATACTTTCAGTTTCTTTGGGCAGGAAAAAACCTGTTTTGCTGAAAAATTCGGTGCGTTGATTTTCCCAACGGAAGCCGTAAATGCCGCCGCGCACGCTTGGCGTATTCTTACGAAAATCTAATTGCCCGCCAATTTTATCGTCGTAAAGTGCCTTGATACCAAACTGAGCTTCCATTTTATCGCCCTTATACTGCCAGCGGCTGATGCCGTTCAGTTGTGAAAACTGAGGAGCATCCAGAAAGCCATCTTCGTTGAAATCTTCGCGGAAACGCTGCCCGCTTGCATGAAGCAGCGTAGCGGTAGCCCACTTAGGATTTAGTTCTTTTCTCCAATGGATATTTTGCTCCGCTCTGCCAAACTGATTGACGTAGGTATTAAAAAACAGGCGTTCGGCGTGTTCAAAAGGCTTGACTAATTCAACGTTAATTTGTCCGGTGATAGACTCGTAGCCGTTTACGACGCTGCCCGCGCCCTTGCTGATGTCTATGGAGCGAATCCATGTACCGGGAATGAAATACATACCGCTGCGGGCTGCCAGTCCGCGCACTGCCGGCAGGTTTTCTGAAGAAATCTGCGCATAAACGCCGTCCAGCCCAAGCATGTGGATTTGTTTAGCGCCCGAAACAGCATCCGCAAAAGTAACATCTACGGCAGCCTGCGTTTCAAAACTTTCCGACAGGTTGCAGCAGGCAGCTTTGCGCAAGTCTTTGGTAGTCAGCACATCTACGCGCATCGGACTATGTTCGTCTGTTTTGCCTGCCGTTACCGTAACGGTGCGCAATTCAAGCGGTTGCAAGATAATTTCAATATGAGTTTCCTTACCGTGCTGGTGGGTATGTGCTTTGTGAATATTAACGGTATCGGTCTTATAACCTGCAAAGCTGACAACGAGTATGTGAGCATTGGGATCATTGGCAGGGTATTTTAACTCAAAATGTCCTTTGGTATCTGTAACAGTTCCGACGGTAGTACCCAGCCAGATAATACTTGCCCCCACTAAGGGTTGTTCCTCTTTGCCGATCTGTTCGGCAACGTATCCATGAATGGTTTTTATTTTCTGTTGCGCTGCAACAAGATGAATGAATGACAGCGTGAATGCCGCCAGTAAGGCATTTTTTATATGTAGTTTCATGATTTTCAGTGAGTTAAGGAAAGTGTAGCACGCCCTTTAGGGTGTAAAAATGGCTTCGAAGTAGTTTGTGGGGACACAAACTACGGCGTGGGTAACAATGCCACAGTTCGTGTCCGCACGAACTACTATCCTTAAACTACAACCTGAATTGCTGAATCACAGGCAACAGCGATTTGCCCGCATAGCAGCGAGGGGGAGAGTAATTGTTTGTAAAAGCCTGTACATCAGCAGCATCACTTACCTGAAAAACAGGCAGAGGAATACTGAAAAAGCGTTCAGGCAGCGCAAATACCAACGAGTGAACAGCTAATTTCAGACCTTCGGCAATCGGCGCTGTTTCCGCCTTGCGGAACTCATAGCTCAGATCGCAGCAAGGATCTGTTTGGCAGGAGCCTGATTCGTGATCGTGGTGGTCTTCGTGGTGATGGTTTGCGCAGCAGGAGCTTTCAGGCTGATAAGCAGAAACAGCCATCAGTTCGCCTTCGGTATTGCAATAATGCCGATAGAAGGTTGCCCCTGTAGAAGCAACGATTACCTGCAAGGCAAGCAGGAGGCTGAAAATATGGCGCAGGTTTTTCTGCATATGCCTTTTAACGCAAATATCGCCAAAAAAGTTCGTTTCTTCTTACAACAAGTTTAAAATCATCCAAAAAACTTGCATGACAGCATCGGGTTCGCTTTCTTTCGGAACTAAATGAAGTGATCCTGTGAAAATTCTCAGCGCCCAGCAAGTCCGCGAGGCTGACGTATACACCATTCAGCACGAACCTATTAGCTCTTTGGAGCTAATGGAACGGGCTGCTACTGCTGCTTTTCATGCACTTTCGCGCCACATAGCCGACAAGAAGTTAGCGCCGCGCTGCATACATATATTTTGTGGCAGAGGCAATAACGGCGGCGACGGGCTGGTAATAGCACGCTTATTGAGCAGTAGCTATGAGGTGCATGTGTGGATTTGTCCGGTTCCTGATGTGCCAAGCCCTGACTTTATTATTAATATGCGGCGCTTAGAGCAAAGCGACAGCGCAAAAGTGCATACCTTATCGCCTAATATACCGCTGCCGGAACTACAGACGGAAGACATCTGCATTGACTGCATCTTTGGCTCGGGTTTAAACCGACCGCCCTCCGGCTTTCCTGCGGCTGTTATTGCACACCTCAATCAAGCACAATCTTATAAAGTAGCGATAGATATTCCCTCAGGTTTATTTGCAGATAAGCCTATTCCTGCCCATGCGATAGCTTTTCGGGCAAACTATACCATCACCTTTGAGTTTCCCAAGCGCTGCTTTCTTTATGATGCCTACGATGAATTTGTTGGCGAATGGGAGGTTGTGCCAATCGGTATCCATCCGGAATTTATCAATCAAGTAGTAACCAAAATCGTACGCACTGACCATGAACTGGTCAGGGAGTATCATATGCCCCGCAAAAAAACAGCGCATAAAGGCAATTTTGGTCATGGACTGATCGTAGCGGGCAGTATTGGGAAAATGGGTGCTGCCGTACTTGCTGTTCAAGCGGCTCTTCGTTCAGGCATTGGTTTGCTGACTGCTGCCATCCCTGCCGCAGGGCTTCCTATACTACAGGTAGCTGCGCCTGAGGCTATGTGCCTCCCCGATCTGGGCAATACAGTGCTGCACAGACTGCCTGATACAACCAACTACACTAATGTAGCTATTGGCCCGGGAATCGGGCAGGATAGGATCACAGCGGCAGCCATTGAAGAGATGCTCAAAAAACCAATCCTGCGCCCAATGGTTTGGGATGCAGATGCTTTGAATTTATTGGCTCAAAACCGACACTGGTGGGAAAAAATTCCCGCAGGCAGCATCCTGACTCCGCATCCAAAGGAATTTGAGCGCTTAATCGGCATAGCAGCCAGTGATTTTAAAAGTCATGAGTTGCAACTTGCGCTCAGCATTAAATACAATTGCGTGATTCTACTAAAAGGAGCTAATACGTGCATTACGACCCCCGAAGGGTTTACCTATTTCAATTCGACAGGTAATCCCGGTATGGCTACAGGCGGCAGCGGAGATGTGCTGACAGGAATAATCCTTGCGCTGCTTGCCCAGCAATACACCCCTGTACAGGCGGCTGTTATGGGCGCTTTTCTGCACGGTTTAGCAGGTGATCTGGCGGCGGCAGCTCTTTCACAGGAGGCAATGAAAGCAGGCGACCTGATAGCCTATCTGCCCCAAGCATGGAAGCAAGTAATCAAATAAAATAAATGGTAAACTGCGCAAGGCAACAAAAGTATTTGTCCTGAAAAAGCATCTTTTTTCCAAAGAGTGCAATTTGATTTGTTTGAAAATGCTATAATTGCGACTGAAAGAAACTCCTTCCCATTTTTAAACGATATGAAGAAGACTCAACTGTTTACTATTGCAATGGTGCCTGTCATTTTGGCACTTGCCTATTTCCTTTTTGCGGGTATCAAAAACAAAGTAGATGAGGATCGCGAAATCAAGGCCAGAGAAGCGGCTGTAATCGAGCGTTTGAAAGAAATTCGCGAAGTACAAAAATGGTTTCTGTTAGTTAACGGACGCTACACTGGCAGTTGGGACACTTTGCGTTCCTTCATTGCAGAAGGTATTATTCCTATCGTAGAGAAGAAGGAAACAATTATTCAGCGTCCACCAAACTTGGCCTACCTTGGAGACAGCATATTGGTAACTTACGATACGCTCCGCCGCGAACGAGTGAAAGATTACATATTTCCTGCCGATAAATTTCCCAACTTTAACCTCGAAACTTTTAGCTGGGTACCCGGTTACAACGATCCAAACAAACAATTTAAAATGTATGCAGGTAAACTTACGCAAAAAAGTGGTGCAAAGGTAGATGTAATTGAAGTGGTAGATCCTTTTCCTTTTGACAAAACAAGAAAAGAAAATCACCCGAACCGCAAGCGTCGTTTCCTGCGCTTTGGTGCTCAGGATGAGGTTTCTACAACAGGTAACTGGGAAGATTAGGCTCAAGTATTTGCATTGATTTTGGATCATAACGCATTTTATTCACTGCTGCAACTGCGCAGCTCATCTTTCAGCACAGAGCATATAGGTTATTATGCTCTGTGTTTCAAGTTGCATGGGAGAATATTAGAGGCGGTTGCCTTTGATACTGCCAGCAAAATCGTTGTGTATTACGAACGATTCAGCCTTTCCAAAGTTGTATCGCTGCAAGAGACTTTGCAGCAATTAATTACCCATCACAATTTTCTTGGGGCCGGGTATTGGAAAGAGGTTATGTTGTTAGAAGCAGAACTTCCCTATGTACAGATCCCTGCCGAGTTTTTCAGATCCGATCTTGCCTTAGAATTGCTCCAACTCCATGCACCCCCATCGGCTGTAGAACAACTGTCCTTTACGCATCATACACAACTCAATATTGTCAATATAGCAGGCTGTAACACACAAATTTCTACTATTATTGCAGGTCTGTATCCGCTGCGGCAATTAAAAAATGCACACGTCAGCGACGCGATCATTAAAGGATTACTTTCGCTGCCCGAAAAGTTGGACTACCGCAACCTACATCTGTTTGTTAATAGCAATCTGTTAACGATCGCTTTTTTTCGTGTAGGTAATCTTCATTTGCTTAATACTTATCAGTTTGATACGCCTGAAGATTTTATCTATTATGTGCTGTTTGCTGTTAGCGAACTGAATTTAGACAAAGAAACAACCGAATTACTGCTTTGGGGAGATATAGGCGCTTCTTTTGCGGAGCGCTTGTCTATTTTGGAACGCTATTTCCCGCTTGTAACTTTTGGTAGCAGACCCAAAGGGCTACAATACCAGTATCAGTTTGACGAACTGGATAGTCATGTTGCCTTCGATCTGCTAAGTGCATATTATCTGTTTGTGTAGTGGGGCAGTCGCTGGAATCAGAGAGAAAAAATATGTATGATAGGCAAAATTTCTGAAGTACAAATTCTTACTTCACACTACCTAAAATAGCGCGCCATCCAGGACTGTGCGGCAGGAATAAACAAACGCTCCTTAATTTCTCTAATATTGCCTGCCTGCATATTGAGTACAGGTGTTTCGGGATGTAAGTGCCTTTCTGCTACCGCTTTCCTGAGTTCAGGCAAAGACAATACAGCAATCGTATCATCATCCTTTTTGTAAAAAACTCTTCCGCCATCCAAAAGCACGACTTGTAAGCGCTTTTCAATCTCACGCAGGAGCGCTACAGACTTATCAATAGAGCAACCTGAAGGCGGTTGCACTGCTTCATCAACAGCAAAAACAATGATTTGATGGGACAATACTTGTGCAGTTGCGGTCAGGCTGTTGCCGTGACTATTCCATCCACTGATAAAGTCGGACAGCCACTTGCTGACAGCGGCTTCTTCCTGTGCTGTAAATGGACGATTAGCACCATAGATCCACACGCGTGCATGGTCGGGTAGGGCAGCAGCTATGTTTTCCTGTTTCATGGGGATTTGAGCAAAATATGACACATCCTTTAAAGTATGTAAGTAATTGACGAGCATACTCTGGGATGCGATACGTTTTAACTCGCCTAATTACTCAATGTCCTAAGCAGATTAAAATGAAACGTAGAGGCTGTCCAAAAAGTAAAATGGACTTTAGTCTGTGATTGTTGAAATACTTGATAAACAACTACAGACTGAAGTCTGTGCTACATGTAGCCTTTATGGACAGCCTCATGTTAAGATGATGGAAGTACGTTCAGGTTAGTACTCGTCGTCATTAAAGAGAAAATCTTCCTTAGTCGGATAGTCAGGCCATATTTCTTCGATACTTTCGTAAGGCTGCCCGTCATCTTCCAACTCCTGTAGATTTTCTACCACTTCCAATGGCGCACCTGAGCGCACAGAGTAGTCAATTAATTCGTCCTTTGTTGCAGGCCAAGGAGCATCTTCTAGATAAGACGCTAATTCGAGTGTCCAGTACATAGTGCAATGGATTGTTTTTCGTGAAAAGTAACAGTAAAACACTTAAAAATGTTTCTTAGCAGAAGAATTTTCCAATAAAGTCTTATGAGATCAATAATTGGACATTAGCTGCGATTGAAGTTTTTTAAGAATGCGTTGCTTAGTTTTTAGTTTATTGATCTGATTTAGCTTTTCCATATCTATCGGACCTGTCTCACCGCTGTTGCCTGTATAGCGTTTAGCAAAGTAGCCATCGCGAGCATTGAGTTGGTTTAGGATGGTTTCATCCTCTTTGATGGAGTCTTTAAGCAGGCGGATCTTTATTTTTAGCTGCTCAAAGCGTGTTTTTTCGTCAAAATGCTCATATTTAGTTTTGGCAGTCTGATCGAGAAAAAAGGTTTCAAAGATTTCGTTACACGCTATTTTGAAACGGGTGTTGTAGTCCTTATCCATCGGGTGCTTTAACTTGCCTAAGCGCTTCCATTCAGCCTGAATACTTTTTACGATAGCAATTTGCAGTGCAGCATCGCTGCGAAGCATGCCTTCTACTTTTTCGCACAACTCTTTCTTACGCTCGATTGGGTTGGCTTGGATACGTTCTTGGAGGCGCTTGAGTTTTTCATTAAAAACTTTGACCTCGTTTTGCATTTTTTTAGTCAACTCTTTGAAAAAGCGAGCGTTGATCTTGCCGACAACTTTCCACTGCTTTTGCAGGTGCGTCATTTGTTGTTGTGCATTTTCGGGCATCTCGGCATTGATTTTTGCCATTTCTGCAAGTATGGCTTCATAACGAATCCGACGGTTTTCCATCAGCTCGCGTCGCTGCTCGAAAAAGCGATTTTTCCGCTCGAAAAAGGTGTTGTAATATTTGTCGAATGCCTCGTTAAATTTGGCTTCCTCCTCTTCAAACGTACTGCCTGTTTTGATCCAGCGCAGCTTCAGTTCTTTGAACTTTTTGGTAAATACATTCCAGTTGTTGCCTTGGCTATAGCTTTCGGCTTCTTTTAAAAGGTTAGTTTTAATCTCGTGGTTTTTGATGCGGTTTTCCTGTATGTAGGCGCGAATATCCTGCTCAAGCTCGTCTAACTTTTCAAATAGGGTAGGGAAATCGCCCAGTCCGTTGAACTCTGCCAAGTAAGTGCGCATATGCACGAGTTTCATCAAATAGGAGCCTTTGTTAGTTGTTTTAGCAACTGCCTCTACCAGTTCTTTTACCTTGTTTTCGGCAAGTTCAAATCGTTTAATGAAGTATTGAAGACTGGCTTCTTCGCTTTCTTTTACAAGCCCAATCTCACGGTCGGGGAAGTTCAAGTACCCTTTCAAATAGACTTTACCATCTTTGGTATAGCCGAATGTAGTTAGTGAGTCCATAGTGATGGGAATATGGTATTGTGTCAGTTTACTGTTAGGCTTATGCATAAAATGCGCTCTCTAAAATTTAAAGACCGCAAGTGAGTGCATTGTTTAACTACGTTAAGTTATTAAATTTGATTTGATTCTTCAAAATTACACACTTATTCTAAATCAGGTTTTTTGTTTTTTCTTTTTTGCTGCCGGAAACAGGATATTATTCAGGATGAGCCTATATCCGGGCGAACTGGGATGTAGGTTGAGATCGGTGGGTTCTTCGCCAACAAAGTGTTGATAATCTTCCGGATCGTGTCCGCCATAGAATGTCCATGTGCCTTTCCCCAAAGTGTTGTGGATGTAGCGTGCCTCGTCGCAACTTTTAGTTTCGGCCATAATAAGCACATCCGACTTGATCAAGCGCTTTTTAAAACCGGTCGTTTGCCCCATGAACCCCTTGATGCTGGTCTCGTGATTTTGTGTCAGCATGGTAGGGATAGGATCCCATTTAGCGGAAAACTGAAAAAGGCGGAAAAAATCGTTGCGTTCTGTCAATCCACGCTCTGCCATCTGGTTATCTATGTTAGAATATTCGACATCGTAGGGATCTAAGATGACGCGAAAATCTTTAAACGCCAATGTTTGGGAGTAGTCTAACTTGCTGTTAGCGGCCGGATCATATGGATCCCCGTCATATACAACATCGCAAATGTCGGTGGCATGGGCAGCTAAGGCGATGTCGTAAGTGTCTGTTGCCGAGCACATAGCAAACATGAATCCACCACCTACGATATAGTCGCGGATTTTCCGAACGACTGCGAGTTTCAGTTGTGAAACCTTCTTGTAGCCGTACTTGTGGGCAATACCTTCAAACTCGCGCTGCTGTTCCTGATACCAAGGCTGCCCGCTGAAGTTGCGATAGAACTTGCCGTATTGACCTGTAAAATCTTCATGGTGTAGGTGCAGCCAATCATATTTGGGAAGCAGGCCATCCATTACTTCTTCATCGAAAATAATGTCGTAGGGAATTTCTGCATAGGAAAGTACCAATGTAACTGCGTCGTCCCATGGCTGCTTGGTCTTAGGCGAGTAAACTGCTATTTTAGGGGCAACCTCTAACTTAATTACATCCATGTTTGCCTCAGGGTGTGCTATTTCTTCCTTGATGCGTACCGCCTGCGCATCTGAAATTACTTCGTAGCTGATTCCTCTGATAATGAGTTCGTTCTCAAACTTTTGTGCGTATTTAAACATAAAACTGCCGCCACGATAGTTCAGCAGCCACTCTGCCTCAACGTCTTGTTTCAATACCCAATAAGTAATGCCGTAGGCCTTCAGGTGGTTTTGCTGGGTTTTGTCCATCGGCACTAATAAGTAAGAAGCCCGAAGTGGCATGCTTGCTGTTAATAATATCAGCACAACTGAGAGAGTTATCCCGGATAGTTTCATGGTATCAGCGGTTTGTATAAATGTACGGTTTTTAAACTCTGTTTATCAAAGCAAAGTTTCAACCAAAGATATGTTAACGATTTGCAAGCAAATTTGCTGCTGAATTTACAAAATATCGTGCAATTTTGAGCGATGTCTATCCAAGAACGCATCAGCAAACAACTAAGCAAGCGGGCAGCTCAAGGCAATTTGCGCTATCTGAAGCCCGACAGGCAAGGTGTTGATTTTTTTTCTAACGATTACTTAGGTTTGGCGCAGTTACCTGAGGTAGCAGCGATAGTTGCGGAGCGGTACGGAGCTTTAGAAAAACCCCGCTTGGGCGCTACCGGCTCGCGCCTGCTGTCCGGAAATAGTGCCTTAGCCATGCAATTAGAGCAAAAACTGGCGCGTATATTCGAGGGGGAGGCTGCTTTGCTGTTCAATTCGGGCTATGTGGCAAATATGGCACTCATTGCTGCGCTGGCACAAAAAGGCGACCTGATTCTCTACGACGAGTTGGTTCACGCAAGCCTGCGCGAAGGCTACAGGCTTAGTTTTGCCGATCGGAAGGCCTTTTTACACAATAACTTGGCAGATCTGGAGCAAAAACTTGTTCATGCCCAACAGACACATGCCTCAGGTTGTGTTTTTGTGATTACCGAATCGGTTTATTCAATGGATGGCGATAATGCAGTACTGGCAGAAATAGTAGCTCTGTGCAAGCATTATGGGGCATATCTATTGATTGACGAAGCGCACAGCACGGGCATTTTCGGCACAGGTGGCAATGGGATGGTTTGTGAACTTCAACTTCAGCAGCACTTTTTGGCGCGGGTCTATACCTTTGGCAAAGCAATTGGTGCGCACGGGGCTTGCGTAGTAGGGCCGCAGTGGCTCATTGACTACTTAGTCAATTTTGGCAGACCGTTTATTTACAGCACGGCTATGCCCGATCATACATTGGTGAGCATTGACACAGCCTTTGATTACATTGCACAGCATCCCGAATGCAACGAGCGCCTGCGATGGATAGTTAACTGCTACTTGCGAGAGGCCCGCAACCTGCAATTACCCGAAGACATATCGCTGATCTGTAACCAAAGTCCGATTCAGGCATTGGTAGTACCGGGAAACGAGCGTTGCAAAGCGCTGGCAGCACATTTGATGGCCAACGGCTGCATTGTTTTGCCTATATTAGCCCCTACCGTTCCCGCAGGTGTGGAGCGATTGCGCATCTGTCTGCACGCTTTTAACACAGAGGTAGAAATAGTTCATTTAATTGCACAAATTTCTCGCTTTTTCGGATGAATACTGCAATATTTATTGCCCGACGCTATCTCTTTTCAAAGAAAAAGCGCAATTTTATTAATATCGTGTCAATCGTATCGGTAGTGGGAGTAACTGTCGGTACGGCGGCGATGGTTATTGTGCTGTCGGTTTTCAATGGCATGGAAGATTTCACCCGCAGCCTGTACGCTTCCTATCATGCCGATCTGGAAATTACGCCTGTTCAGGGCAAATCTTTTCCTGTAGATGATGCGTTGCTTGCTGCTTTGGGGAAAGTACCCGGCATACAGGCAGTAACGGAGGTGATTGCCGATGATGCCCTTTTGCGTTATAGGGATGCTCAACTGGTAGTTAAAGTAAAAGGACTGAGCCGCAATTTCGATCAGCAGTACCCACTGCGCGAAAAATTAGTTAGCGGCAATTTTGCATTGCAACAGCAAAATATTCCCTACGCGCTCATAGGAATCGGGGTTCAAATGCAACTCGGTATAGATATCGGTAATGATATGGAGCCGCTTATCTTCTGGTATCCGCGTAAAGATAGGCAGGTCAATATGTCAGATCCTTCGCGCAATTTCGAGCAGCGCATCATTTTACCGGGTGGAGCGATTGCTGTTGAGCAGCAGTTCGATCAGAACCACGTTCTCGTGCCAATTGAGTGGGCAGAAGATCTGATGCAGTATCAAGGGCTGCGTACTGCGCTGGAAATCCGCGTACCGGACAAAAAAAATTTGCTTGCAGTGCAAAAAGCTGTTCAAGAAATTGTGGCAGCGCGGCAGTTGCAGGTCAAAACCAGCGAAGAACAACAGGAAAGTATTATGCGGGCCATTCGCATCGAAAAGCTCTTTGTATTTGTTGCGCTTGCCTTTGTTTTGGTGATTGCTTCGTTCAACATCTTCTTCACGCTCAGTATGTTAGCTATCGAAAAGCAGCACGATATTGCAGTGCTGATGGCAATGGGCGCATCGGTGCAAATGATCCGTAAAATATTCCTTGTAGAAGGATTTTTTATTGCATGGATAGGGGCAGTAGGCGGGATGCTGCTTGGCTTTACAATCTGTTTCTTGCAAATGCGGTTTGGTATCATCTCCTTAGGCATTCAATCTTCTGTGATTAGCGCTTATCCTGTGGTGATGCAATGGACTGATTTTCTTAGTATTAGCCTATTGGTATTTGTTATTACAGTATTAGCATCGCATGCGCCTGCACAGCGTGCGGCAGCGGTGAATGTTGCCGAGGTACTCTAAGCACCTCGGCAGAACATCAACAGTTATCACGGCAGGCTGTTTTTAAAAGCCTGATAATTTTTTTGTCCTTGTTGCTTGCGGCAGTTTCGAGCGCGCGCGGCTGCGTTGATGTCGCGCACGCGCGATGCTGAGGCAGGGTGCGTACTCAGGAAAGCCGGTGGCTCGGCAGATCGCATTTGCAGCATTTTTTCAAAAAATCCTGCTGCGCCATTGGCTTCATATTCGGTGTTACACAGGTAAATAACCGATTGATTATCAGCGTCGCGCTCGTGGTTGCGGCTGAATTGCAAGCCTAATAGCCCTTGTGCAATTTGTGTAAGCCGCCCCGGATTTCTGCCCAAAATAATTTCGGTCAGCACCGAAATGCCATACATGCGCGTCAGGTTGCTGGTCGAGTGCCGGCGGTCTGCATGAGCGATTTCATGTGCCATTACGCCCGCAAATTCATCTTCAGTATCCAAAAATTTAATGATGCCCGTGTAAACGTAGATAAAACCGCCCGGAGCGCAGAAAGCATTTAAGACGCTATCATTGTGAATAATTTTTACCTCCCAGGGAAATTCGTTGCGGAAGCGCACCTGCCCTGAATTGAGGATGTTGTTAGTAATCCTGCGAAGGTGTCGGTAGGCTTCGGGAAAGCGCCTTTCGTCCAAAATGCGATTTTTGGGGTCTGATTCTACTTGTTGGGCAACCTGCCGCCCCAGTTTGATTTCGTCTTCAATAGAAAACAGATTGATCTGCGCGTAGGCATAAGAACCGTAGCAAGTCAGGATCAATACACAAAGCGTTACAAGGATTTTCTTCATAGTTGTCAAATAATTTCAAGAACAGCATTGTAAGCAAGCGCGAGTTCGTCATCGCTTATGCAATAAGGAGGCAATAGATATACCACATTGCCTAATGGTCGCATCAACAGGTTTTTGTCTAAGAAATGGTAGTACAAATTGTTGCGGGCTTCGTGGAAATAAGAGGTTTCGCCGCTGCGGTCTATTTCGAGCGCGAGGATGGTGCCTAGTACGCGCACATTGCGCACGGCGTAGTTGCCCCGTTGCAAATGCGCTGCAAATTGCAGGTGATTGCTGTTGATACGCGCGATAGCTGCGCTGCAATCTTCAGTAAGCAATAAGTCTAAGCTGGCATTAGCCGCTGCACAAGCAATCGGATTGGCAGTGTAGGAGTGTCCGTGGAAGAAGGTTTTCATCAGATCAGGACTATTGTAGGCATCCTGAATACGCTGCGTACAGGCAGTAGCGCCAAGTGGCAGAAAACCTCCCGTGATGCCTTTAGAAAGGCAGATAATATCGGGATAGTTTGCTAAGTGAAGGCTTGCAAATAGTTTTCCGGTTCTGCCGAAGCCTGTCATTACCTCATCGGCAATGCAGATAACGCCATTTTGTTGGGCATAGGCAATCATCCGATCCAACAGTGCAGCGCTGTACATGCGCATACCGCTTGCGCCTTGTACCAGCGGCTCAAAGATGAAAGCCCCAACATCACCCTGTGCAATCAGGCTACTAAACTGCTGAAAAACAGTTTCTTCTGTATCTGCTTCCGGAAAAGGAATAAACTCGACTTCAAATAAGTAGGGCTGAAAAGGAGCGTTAAAAGGGCTGCGATCGCCTACGGACATAGCCCCGAAGGTATCGCCGTGGTAAGCGCCGTCTATGGCAATAATTTTTGGCTTGTGCTGTCCCAGATTATAGAAGTATTGGAAAGCCATCTTCATGGCAACTTCTGTGGATGTGCTACCATTATCAGAGTAAAAAATTTTACTCATATTGGGCGGTAAAATCTCCAGTAGCCGCGTGGCCAATTGTGCGGCTGGTTCATGCGTAAAGCCTGCAAAGATAACGTGAGCAAGCGTCGCTGCTTGCTTGCCAATTGCTGCTGCGATGTAGGGGTGGCTGTGTCCATGCAGGTTTACCCACCAAGAGGAAATGGCATCGAGTATGCTGCGGCCGTCAGCGGTGTGCAGCCATGCCCCTTCCGAGCGAACGACCTCCAGCGGCGGACGCAAACCATGCAGCGGCGTGAACGGATGCCATACAGCCCGTGCATCGGTTGCAACAATGCGACTTATTGATTCAGAGGATATAACAGGGTTCATTACTGTTTGATTTTGATTTCCGGTTGCTATGGTATTCGTACATTTAGCAGAAGACTCTTTACAGTAGCTTGAACTTTACTACTGGTTATCTGCTGAATCAGATTGGTAAGTAGTTTAGCAAAATGCAACGTTTTGTGGTCATATGCTAGAGTTTGCGATTGCTATGCGTGCAGCATTCTGTCAATAGAGAATGTATGATTTTACTACAAAGATAGCCGATGTAGCTTCAAAGGTGCGATATTTGGTGTGCAGGTAGTGCTTTCCACCAATCAGCCTTCCGACAACTTATGCGCATTGTTGTGCCAATAATTTTTCAAGCCAACTGACAGACTTTGAGGACGCTGTGGCAGGGCGCTGCCTCGCCTGTAAGCACTCTTTGATCGCTTCGGTAGAAAATAGGCTTAGACGGCGGTGGCTCAACCGATATAGCGCTGATGTTTCAGCTTTGAAGACGATATTTTTTGCTTACAGGTGTGCCTGTATAGCAACCACTTCTTCTTGAATAGCGTCTACTGATGTGAGCCGTAGGTTGGCCTGCTCTAACAGCGATTTTAGATCATCAGCTATGTATAATCGGCTTGGCATGATTCAATTTAGAAAACAAAATATTAAAATTGCAATTAAGACCTTTGCGGGGCTTCAACTCTGAACTAATCTTGTAGAGATATGAAAATAGGCGTTTTGCTTTCGGGATTTGGTATATACGATGGTTCCGGCGTGCACGAGGCAGTGATTGTACTCTTGATGCTTGAGCGTTTGAATGTGGACTATGAGTGCTTTGCGCCTGATGATGAGTCGGATGTGTACAATCCGCTGACGCGCGAGAAAATGCCGCACCGGCGCAATATGCTCATAGAGTCTGGAAGGATTGCCAGAGGGAAAATTAAGCCTTTGAGCGGTTTCCAAGTAACAGACTTCGATGCTGTGGTAATCCCCGGCAGCTATCACGATATCAGTGCGCCTGCACCCGCTGAGATAACTCAGGTCATCCGCCAGATGGCTGCGGCAGGTAAGCCGATGGCAGCTACCTCTACGGCTGCTCTATGGATTGCAGAAGCCTTACGCACGATAGATCTACAACCAAAAATTACTTTGGGGCAAACTGTACACACAGATAATCAGGCTCTTCAGCAGTGGATTGCGCAGGCAAAAGACACCGGAATAAGCCTCGTAGATGCCGACTCGGATGACTTCATAGAAGACGATCTGAACAATATCATTACAACAGCAGGTTATCTGAACAGCCAAAGTATGGCACAGGTTTTTGAAGGAATCGAAAAAACAATCACTAAACTTATTGAAATGGTTACGCTCGTCATGAGTACCTAAACCCGGCAGGCAGCAACAAAACCAAAAACCAATAATACACCTTACTAAAGGCTATGATAAAACAAACCTTGATTGCAATTTGCCTGATGGCTTTGCTAGCATCCTGTACTTCGGTTTTTAAAAAGGCAGAAACAAAGTTCGCTAGGGCTGAATACGAAACAGCCGCTCAACTATATAAAAAAGTGCTAGAGAGCAAGCCTGCCAATGCTGCCGAAATTAATTTTCTGATTGGTGAGTGTTACCGTCTTTCTAACCGTTCTCGGCTTGCGCTGCCCTATTATCAGGCAGCAGTCAGCAGTGGATTTGAGAATGAGAGTATTGGTTTTCATTTGGGCATGTCCCTGAAAGCCAATGAGATGTACAACGATGCTGCGGCTGAGTTAGAAAAGTACAGCAAGACAGGACGCGATGCCGAACTGATCCGCAGGGCAAGAATAGAAGTCAAAAATCTTGCGGAAGTGACAGCTATTCTGGAAATGGAAACCTACACAACCATTTCAAATTGCGAAGCCATCAATACTCCTGCCTCTGAGTATGCTCCTGCTTTTTACAATGGCAATCTGGTGTTTGCCAGTTCGCGACGCGGGGAAAAGGTATTTGAAACAACGGGAGGAGGCTTCAGCGATTTCTATGAATTTATATTTTCGGATACGCTGACTTGCAGCGGCGAGGTGCGCCCTTTTCTTAGCCCTGAATTCAATCTGGACGGGCATAACGAAGGCGGCATTACTTTTGCTCCCCGCAACCGCTTTATGATTTTTGCCAGAGGCAACAGTGGTAAGAAAAAGGAAGAATTCCGCGAAGTCAATCTCTTTATCAGCCGCATGCAAGATGGTCAATGGACAGCCCCCGAATTCCTCGACCGCGTAAGTGATTCGCTCACGTGGGACTCCTCGCCTGCACTTAGCTTAGACGGAAAAACGCTTTACTTTTCTTCAAACCGCAAAGATGGTAGTCAGGGCGGCACAGACCTATACAGCAGCCGCCTGAACGATAATGGCACATGGTCGCGTCCGCGCAACCTTGGCAGAACCATCAATACTCCCGGCGATGAGATATTTCCTTACATCGCTCCGGATGGTCGCTTGTTCTTTGCCTCCAACGGACATCCCGGACTGGGTGGATTGGACATTTTCGTCCAAGATACTGTTATCATCGGTTACGACAGCCTAAAAAATCCGATCAAAGAGCTGCAAATCAAAAATGTAGGTACGCCTATGAACAGCAGCTACGATGATTTTGGTATTCTGTTCCGCTCTAAAAACAGTGGCTACTTTACCAGTAACCGCATCGGAGACGGTGCAAAAGGCGATGATGATATTTTTATGTTTCGCAACGACTCGGCAGATATCAAAACTGTTGCCTACTACCTGCGCGGCACTACCTATGGCAAGGCAGACATCAGCGCGCAATCGGAATTATTGCCCGAAACGCTCGTTACGCTCAAGGATGATAGCGGCAAGGTGATAGATACCGTTCGTACTGATGCAGAGGGCAAATTTGTTTTCGAGCGACCTATCGAAATTGATCGGATTTACCAAATTACAGGTCAAAAAGTTGATTATCTGTCTGATAATGAGCAGTTGAATACACAAGGCAAAGGCGTAGATCCTAAAACATTACCACTGCGCAACAATAAAGTCTTTTTCGATGTTGAATTGACCCTACGCAAGGATATCCTAGCGACTTTGCGCACTCCTCGCGATCCCAAACGCCCCCTCAGCCCTTCCGACATACCCGAAATCGAGATTTTATATGAGTACGACAGTTCGCGAATAACACCAGCGGCTGCCGCTATTTTAGATAACTTCGTAGAATTCCTCAAAGACTACTTCGAGCAGTATCCTACCACAGTACTTGAGTTGGGTTCGCATACCGACTCGCGCGGTCGTGCTGACTATAATATGCGTCTCTCCCAGCGGCGTGCGGCAGCTGCGGTAAATTACATCGTTGCTAAAGGTATTCCGCGCGAAAATATCATCGCTCGCGGTTATGGAAAAACTGAGCCTAAAATCCCGAATGCAAGAACGGAGGCACAGCACCAAGCTAACCGACGAACGACTATCAAAATAGCCAAACAATAGCAATGAAAACCATTATCAAGATCGTCCTAAACGGCGTTTTCATATTTTTTCTTTCACAATGGCTACCGGGTATTTCGGTTACCTCATTAGAGGCAAGTTTTGTTGTAGCCATTGTATTAGGCCTGCTCAACGCAGTGCTTGCTCCGATCCTGCATTTGCTTGCTTTGCCCGCTACAATCCTGACGTTGGGATTGTTTGCGTTTGTTGTCAATGGGGCAATTGTAATGCTTGTTGATGCTCTGATGACAAGTTTTGCAGTGAGCGGCTGGCTGGTAGCGATTGTATTCAGCATTGTGATGATGGTCTTTAATTCAGTTGTGTCGGGCGTGTTGAAGCAGGATTAAGCGTAACTTTGCAGCATGACAAAAAAACTTCCGCTCGATCTTGCTACACTCACCGAACAATCGGTCGAGTTGCTGCAAAAACTTATTGCAACGCCTTCTTTTAGCAAAGAGGAGCACCAAACAGCCGACTTGATTGCAAATTTTCTGGCAGACTATCAGTTGCCTGTCCAGCGTTTAGCTAATAATGTGTGGTGCAAATCTGCTAACTGGCGCGAAGATCTGCCGGTTATCTTGCTCAATTCGCACCACGATACAGTAAAGCCCAATCCCAGCTATAAGTTCGATCCTTTTACACCCATCATAAAAGACGGCAAACTCTATGGTCTGGGCAGCAACGATGCGGGCGGGTGTTTGGTCGCACTGCTTGCTACTTTTATTTACTACAATCAGCTATTCGAGCAACAGCCTGAAAAACAGCTGTTTAACCTGATTATAGCTGCAACTGCCGAAGAAGAAATCAGCGGTAGCGGGGGAGTAGAGATGTTGCTACCACACTTAGGAAAAATTGACTTGGGGATTGTAGGCGAGCCTACACTCACACAGTTGGCTATTGCCGAAAAAGGACTGGTAGTAATTGATTGTACCGTCTGGGGCAAGGCTGGGCACGCCGCCCGCGAAGAGGGAGAAAACGCGCTCTACAAAGCACTCAAAGATATTGAGTGGTTTCGTACCTATCAGTTCCCTAAAGTTTCGCCGCTGCTGGGCCCTGTCAAGATGTCTGTAACAATCATTAATGCGGGCAGCCAGCACAATGTAGTACCCGAAAAGTGTACATTTACGGTTGATATCCGCACAACAGATGTCTATCACAATACAGAAGTATTGGAGATTATCCGCCAAAACGTTGATTGTGAGGTAAAAGAGCGCTCTTTTCGCCTCAATGCGTCCAGTATTGCGCTCGATCATCCCATTGTCAGGCGCGGTATAGAACTGGGGCGGACTACCTACGCTTCGCCAACTACTTCCGATCAAGCGCTGATGCCTTTCACTACCATCAAAATTGGTCCCGGCGACTCTGCTCGCTCGCATAGCGCCGATGAGTATATTTGGCTGCACGAAATAGGCGAAGGTATAGCATTCTACATCCAACTGCTCGATGGACTTGACATCAGACAAACGTAATCTGCGCAATACCTTTTTGCCGAATTCCATTAACTTTGCACCTTTAATTTTTTTTCAACCATGCAACATTTGAGCGAACAGGAACTCCAGCGTCGTCAGAAAAGAGAACAACTCATCCAGTTAGGTATTGATCCTTATCCGGCAGATTTATTTGAGGTTAATGCCTACGCAAAGGATGTTAAGGAGAACTACGAACGTTTCAAAACCGACTATAAAAATATTTCCATGGCGGGCAGGCTGATGAGCTTCCGCATTATGGGTAATGCCTCTTTTGCCGAACTGCAAGATACGACAGGGCGCATTCAAATTTATGTACGCCGCGATGACATCTGCCCCGGCGAGGACAAAACACTGTATAATACAGTATTCAAAAAATTATTAGATATAGGCGATTTTGTTGGCATCAAGGGGTACGTATTCACGACCCAGACCGGTGAAATTAGCGTGCATGTAACCGAACTTAAACTGCTTGCCAAGTCGCTCAAACCGCTGCCAATCGTAAAGAAAGACGATGAAGGCAACGTCTACGATGCTGTAACCGATCAGGAATTCCGCTATCGCCGCCGCTATGCCGATCTGGTGATCAATCCTGAGGTGCGCGAGGTATTCCGCAAGCGCAGCCGCATGATAAGTTCGATGCGCGAGTTTTTGAACGAAAAGGGCTACTTAGAGGTTGAAACACCTATTTTGCAGCCTATTTACGGTGGTGCTTCGGCACGTCCCTTCAAAACCTACCACAATGCGCTGGATATGCCGCTTTACTTGCGCATTGCCAACGAGTTGTACCTCAAACGCCTTATTGTTGGTGGTTACGATGGCGTGTATGAATTTGCCAAAGACTTCCGCAACGAAGGCATGAGCCGCTTCCACAACCCTGAGTTCACAATGATAGAACTCTATGTAGCCTATAAAGACTACGAGTGGATGATGAGCTTAGTAGAAGAAATGATAGAAAAAATCGCCATTGATTTGCACGGCACAACCGAAGTACAGGTGGGCGAAAATATCATCAATTTCAAGCGTCCATGGAAGCGCTATACTATGTTTGAAGCTATTCAGCACTTCACGGGCGTTGATATTTCAGCAATGGACGAGGCAGCATTGCGCAGCACTGCCCGCCAATTGCACGTTCACATAGACGATACGATGGGGAAGGCTAAACTGATTGATGAAATATTTGGTGCGCACTGCGAACCCCAACTGATTCAGCCTACTTTTATTACAGATTATCCCGTTGAAATGTCGCCTTTGGCCAAAAGACATCGCAGTAAGCCCGGCTTGGTAGAGCGCTTCGAGGCTATTTGCAACGCCAAAGAGATCTGCAACGCATTCTCGGAGCTTAACGACCCGATAGATCAGCGTCAACGATTCGAAGAACAACTCGAGCTTGGCAAACGCGGCGACAGCGAGGCAATGGTACTGGATGAGGATTTTTTGCGTGCATTGGAGTACGGTATGCCACCAACAGCAGGTTTGGGCATTGGTATTGATCGCTTGGCGATGATTATGACAAATCAGCCGTCTATTCAGGATGTACTCTTCTTTCCACAAATGCGCCCCGAAAGAAAAGTTGAAGAAAGCGAGTAAATCTTACAAATTGTCCTACATTTTCTTATATTGGTCTTCTATCATTTATGAATATGAAACCAATATGCTGTGGACTGCTCCTGCTCTTAGTTTTGCTTTCTCACATGCTTTGCGGGCAGTCCAAGACAAATGCTTATTCTATCAACCCAAATGATGACGGTATTTACTATTATGTCAGCGATAAAGGCGGAGAAGATAAGTTTACCGGTGGCACAGTAGTAAAACCTTTCAAAACGCTTCGATTTGTCAAGCAAGTAATTCGCAACTCGCGCAAGCAATTCAATAAAAACGTTACTGTTTTTATTCGCGGAGGTGTTTATCAACTGAGCGAGCCGCTGGTTTTTACCGAAGAAGATGACTCATATACACACGTGCTAAAAAGCTGATTCCTTTTGAAGACTGGCAGCGTTTCTACGAAAAGGACAGCCGGTTTGCCGATCCTCTGCTCAATGGCAACAATCATATTAGCAGCGATTCTCCGGCATTGCGGTTGGGTATTGTACCACTCAAAAACCAGTCGGTTGGACTTAGAAAAGAGGTATTTGTTCACTGATTTTGCAGATTTTTACCTATATTTGTTCAATACACATTTTACAAATAATGGAAGACATCGAAAAAATTATACTTTCCATAGTCGCCGCGGTGGCTTATTTTATCTATCAAAGTCTGACCGGTGTGAAGCAACAGCGTGTTAAGCGTCCGGGAAAGACTCCTAACCTCGACCATAAGGAACAACCGGTGGCTCCACCTGCAAAAGTCAGTTTTGAAGAGTTGCTCAAAGAATTAGAAGAAAAAATACAACAGCAAATACCTCCGCCGCCGGTAGAAGAGACAATTGAAGATCGGAAGAATCGCAAAAAAAAGAAGTTAGAAGCGACCTCTTCAGTTCCTTTTTCTTACGAGGACAAATACCAGCAGCCCGATGCGCAGGCAGAGGTAGAGCGCATACGCATGCGGCAGCCCTTTATTGCAACAAAAAAACCTGTTGAACAAGCAACTGTAAAATCGCAGGCTGTTCAGCAGCACCCGCTTACTACCATTTTGAGCGATGTAGAACAGTTGCGAAGTGCTTTTGTGCTTTCCGAAATTTTTAATCGCAAATGGTAAAATGTACCGAGATCATTATATTTGCGTACAAATAAATTATTAACCTAACGCATATTGCATGGCAAACCCGCGCGAACGTGTAGAAGAACCGTTCCGAATTAATGAAAAAATCAGAGTTCCCGAGGTAAGGTTGATAGGAGAAAACGTTGAAACTGGTATTTACCCTACCAGCAAGGCCTTAGAAATGGCACGTCAGCAGGGATTAGATCTGGTTGAAATATCGCCTAAGGCAGTTCCACCTGTTTGTAAGATTATTGACTACTCAAAGTTTAAGTACGAGCAGAAGAAAAAGAACAAGGAACTCAAGGCAAAGACCCACAAAACAGTCGTTAAAGAAATTCGTTTCGGTCCTAACACAGACGATCACGATTTTGAATTTAAGCTCAAGCATGCCGAAACTTTTCTCAAAGAAGGCAACAAAGTAAAGGCTTATGTGCACTTTGCAGGAAGAACTATTGTATTTAAGGAGCGCGGAGAAATTTTATTGCTTAAATTTGCGCAGGCTTTAGAAGAGGTAGGTAAAGTTGATCAGATGCCCAAGCTGGAAGGCAAAAGGATGCATGTGATGATTTCACCCAAAATTACAAAGTCTGCTAAATAAATTGTTTCACCTTTTTTTAGTCTCAAATGCCAAAAATTAAGAGCAAGTCAAGCGCTAAAAAGCGCTTTCATTTGACAGGCTCAGGACGTGTGAAGCGCAAGCGTGCGTACCACAACCACATCCTGACTAAAAAAGAAACCTGTCAGAAGCGTCGTTTAGGCCAGACTACACTGGTTTCGCCTGCTGATGAAGCACGCATCAAAGCGATGCTGTGTGCATAGCATGGTTAGCACACAATTTTTCGGTTTATTTATGTTCAACCCGGCTACAGGCCCTCAAGTATTGCCAAGCAATCGCCTGGTGCCAAAAACAAAAAAGTCAAAATGCCAAGATCAGTCAATCACGTAGCGTCAAGAGAACGCCGCAAAAAGATCCTCAAGTACGCCAAAGGCTACTGGGGAAGAAGAAAAAATGTGTGGACAGTAGCTAAAAATGCCGTTGAAAAAGGTTGGTTGTACGCCTATCGCGACCGTCGCAATCGCAAGCGCGAATTCCGCGCGCTGTGGATTCAGCGGATCAATGCTGCTGCCCGTCAACATGGTATGAGCTATTCACAATTTATCAACAAAGTTCAGAAAGCAGGCATCGAGCTGAACCGCAAGGTTTTGGCCGATTTGGCTATGAACCATGCAAGTGCTTTCGAAGCAATTGTGAAATCCGTCAAATAATTCCTCATCTGGTTTTATATACAACTTACTTTGACAAAGGCTGTGCACAAAATTGCACAGCCTTTTTTATCTTTCGGTACTCAAGTAAAAATCCTTAGATATGCGCCTGATTTTATTACTGCTTCTGATAATGCTCTGCAACTACGCTCAAGCACAAATAGAATGGGCTTCTGCTGTATTGGGTGTATCTTCTGAAACAGTAGAGGCTGGGATTGCTAAACCTTTTAGCGCGCAGCAGGTACTTGGCAAGCCAAATAAACTGCCTGCAGGTGGGGAAAGCCCCTGCGCATGGCGACCAGCGGTGGCTAATAGTCCACGTGGGGAGTGGATTCAAGTTGCTTTCAATCGCCTGATGCATGTGCAGACAATCGCTATAGCGGAGTCCTTCAATCCGGGAGCTATTGCAGCTATCAAACTTTACGACTCTTTGGGCAAAGAATATACAGTTTACCAAAATTCGCAACCAGCTCCTGTCGGGCAGCAGGCAAGAATGTTTGTACACCATTTGCCGAAGACAGCCTACAAAGTGGCGGCGCTGCGGCTGGAACTAAAGACGGCAGACGTTGCAGGATATAATCAGATAGATGCTATTGGAATTGCCGAAGAGAAAATAGATGTAGCTGCCGATATTGGACTGAACCGAGCAAAAACATTGCTTGCAGGCACTATCGAGTCGCTGGGGCCTGCTATCAACAGCGAGTATGATGAAATTATGCCTGTAATTGCACCGGATGCACAAACCTTGTACTTTGTGCGTAAAAATCATCCGGATAATGTCCGAAATCCATATAATCCACAGTTTTTGAACGACGACATCTGGTATGCTACGCGTAGGAAGGGCAGCGATCTGTGGGAAGATGCCCGCCGCATGCCTGCACCACTTAATAACTACAGCCACAACTACGTTTGTACAGCCCTGCCTGATAACAACACGCTGCTACTGGCCAATCGCTACCTGCCCGAAGGACGTTCTGTGGTTGGTGTATCTGTATCGCGGCGCATTGGAGAGAACGAGTGGGAGTTTCCTCGTCCGCTCAATATTGATGATTTCTACAATCAGAGCAGTTTTAGCGAGTACTTTATGGCAGCTAATCAGCAGGTGCTGCTGATGGCTGTACAGCGTCGCGACAGCTACGGCGGCCGCGATCTGTACGTCAGTTTTTTGCAGGAAAGCGGCAGTTGGAGTGCGCCTCGCAATTTGGGCGCACAGGTGAATACACCGGGCAGTGAAATCACGCCTGTGCTGGCTGCCGACAATCGCACCCTGTATTTTGCATCGAACGGTTTGAGCGGATACGGCGATATGGATATTTACATGACTCGCCGTCTGGACGATACTTGGCAAAATTGGTCTGCTCCCGTTAATCTCGGACCACCCATCAATACAGAAGACTGGGATGCTTCTTATACGATTGATGCCAAAGGCGAGTATGCGTATCTGGTTTCCTACCACAACGGAAATAAAGGAAGTGCAGATCTGTTTAGAATCAAACTGGCACAGGAAATCCGCCCCGATCAGGTGGTGCTTGCCTCTGGGCGCGTTTTTAATGCACAAACCAATACTCCGCTTGCTGCACGTATTGTATATACCAATCCTGTGAATGATCTCTTGCTTGGCACTGCCAACGCCAATCCAGTTACGGGTAACTACCAGCTAACGCTGCCGATCAGACAAAGCTATGGTATCAGGGCTACGGCAGAGGGCTTTTTCTCACTCGAGGAGCGCGTAGATCTATCAGCAGATTCACCGGCTGTCGCATCCATCGTTCGCGATTTGTACCTCGTACCGATCGAAGAAGGGCAGGCGGTGCGCCTCAACAATGTATTTTTTGAGCAAAGTACTGCCGTATTATTAGCTGAATCTTTTGCCGAACTACAGCGATTGGTCGGATTGATGCGGCAATATCCACAAATGGAAATACGCATAGAAGGACACACCGACATAGAGGGAAATCCTTTGCTGAATATGCAACTGTCAAAAGATCGCGTACAGCGTATTCGCGATTATTTAGTAGCAGAAGGTATTGCCGAAAACCGCGTTGCGATACAAGCATTTGGCAGCACGCGCCCGCTGACGCGCAGCCGCGATGAGGCGAGTAAAAAAATGAACAGACGCGTCGAATTTCGCATTCTGAAAGTAAAATAGACTGACAAAATGTCATAGTAACGTCAAACTTTCTTAAATCGAACGGGTTTGCTTCGCCGATCATCGGTTTTGTACAACTTTTGCAAATTAGGTATTTAGGTGATAAATTGATAAATTACATATAAAACTTCATCGCTTAGAAAAATGAAAAACTGGCTTCAGACATTGAGTGCTGCTCTTATTGGCGGCATCCTTGCAATAGGCGGGTATAAACTCGCCGGATTCGATAAACGCGAGGTGATTCTACAACAAAGCAGCCCTGCTATGATGGCGGAATATCGCCCAAACGAGCAGAAAGGTACGCTGGCAGCCCCCTTCGATTTTACTGTTCCAGCTGCAAAAACTACTCCTGCCGTAGTAAATATTACTGCTAAGGTAATACCTATGGCGCAAAATCGCGACCGAAATCAACGCCGTTTTAACTTCCCCTTCGATCTTTTCGGTGAAATACCTTTCGGAGACGAAGATATATTTAACCGTCCGCAAGAAGGTACCGGCTCGGGTGTGATTATTTCACAGGATGGATTTATTATTACCAACAATCACGTGATTGATAATGCTGATGAAATAACAGTTACCCTGCACGACAAGCGCTCCTACAAAGCCAAAGTGGTAGGAACAGATCCATCTACCGACATTGCAGTGATCAAAATTGACGAAAAAGGATTGGCCACCGTACCATTTGCCGATTCAGATCAGGTGCAGGTAGGCGAGTGGGTAATGGCAGTCGGCAACCCCTTCAACCTGACTTCTACAGTTACAGCAGGCATCGTAAGTGCTAAGGCACGCAATATTTCCTTGCTGCGCACCCGCGATAACATGGCAATCGAGTCCTTCATCCAGACAGATGCAGCAGTCAATCCCGGTAACAGCGGTGGTGCATTGGTAAACCTCAATGGTGATTTGATAGGTATTAATACCGCAATTGCCTCTCGTACAGGCAGTTTTGCAGGCTATTCATTTGCAGTGCCTTCCAATTTAGCGCGAAAAGTAGCTGAAGACCTGATCAAATACGGAACTGTACAACGGGCATTTCTCGGTATCCTGATTACAGACGTGGACAGCAAAAAATCTAAAGAATTGAATTTGCCTATCACAGAGGGTGTACACGTGGACAGTATTATTCCCAATGGCTCGGCTGATGCGGCAGGTCTGCGTCGCGGAGACGTAATTGTTAAGGTTGGAGATACAAAAGTAAAGTCAGTGCCAGAGTTGCAGGAGACTATTGGCAGAAAGCGTCCCGGTGAAAGCGTTACCCTGCAAATTTATCGCAACGGCGCTCCACGCGAAATCAAACTGACCCTGAAGAGCCGCGACGGTAGTACGGAGGTTGTGAAGAAAAAAACTACAGCATTAGATAAACTTGGTATAGAGGTCGAGCCTGCTCCAGCTACAGAATTGAAAAAGCTAAATATTAATGGCGGCTTGAAAGTAACCAAGATCAACCGCGGGCCCATTATGCGCGATACTAAGATGCGCGAAGGTTTCATCATCACCAAAGTCGGTGGCAAAACTATCAAATCAGTACAAGACCTAACCGATGTACTGGAAAACAACAGCGGCGGTGTGATGATAGAGGGCTACTACCCCGACAGCGAGGGCAAGCACTATTTTGCGATTGGTTTGGACTAAAAAGCTGGTAAGTGACTCACAACCATATAAAAATACAAACCCGACAGGTTTTTGAAACCTGTCGGGTTTGTCGCTTTTGCAGTTAATATCGCCAACTGCGCAAATCTGCTCCGGCAGGAGCGGTTTTCAACATTCTATCCATCATTTTCTGTACGTACATGGTGTTGTAGCGCAGGCGTGTGATGTAGTTGGGCAGGTTCGGGTCGCCGTTCCAGCAGTGCTCGGCGCGGTCGCCATACTTCACTTCGCCTCTGTAATACGGATTTTGGGTTTTTTCCAGAAACTCCTCCATCAGATAGACAGCGTTGTTGAGGTAAAAATTGTCCATATCGCCGCAATAGATGTGGATTTTTCCTTCCAGTTTGGGGCCAAGTTTTGCCCAATCGCGCTGTAGGATATAGCGCAGGTCGTAGTTTTCGCGCCAATATTCGGCTACTTTGGGGTTAATATCGCCTGTTTTCTTGTCAAAAATGCGCTGCGGGTAGCCGTCGGGGCCTTGTGGCGAATAGACTGCTTCCCAAATGTCCCACTGTTGCCCGGAGCGGCTTTTAGTACCCAGCACCAGCTCGCGGCGGTTCATCTGCTCTATGGTTGTGCTGATTTGTCCCAAATAGTCGCGATGTCCGGGGCGTGCCAGTTTCTTGAACGGTGCATCGTAGTAATAAGCGTTTTTATCTTCGTACAAATTAATGAGCGTGTAGGCGCGAAAGTCAATCGGATCGGGGCAGGCGGCAAAGCAGCCGTTGAATTCATCGGGATAAAAAATCTGCGCTGCCAGCGCTTCCCAGCCGCCTGTGCTGCCGCCGTACATGAACCGCGCCCAGCCTTGTCCGATGCCGCGAAACCGCCTTTCAATTTCGGGAATCAGTTCGTACATAATTGCGTCGCCATAAGGCCCGATATTGGCAGAGTTGACCGCGTAGCTGTCGTCGTAGTAGGGGTTGGCGTGCTGAATTTCCGCAATCAGGAAGCGCGGGAAATTCGGGCTTGTCCATTTTTTGTAAAAGTTATAGGCTTCTTCTTGTACGATTTTGTTATAGCCCGCAATTTTGAAGCGTTCGCTGTAATCGGGTTTTAGATCGGGGTCGGGTGGGGTGGTGCGGAAGCCGCCAAAGTCAGCGGGGAAATGCCCGTGGAAGATGCACAGCGGATAGCGAGCTTCCGGGTGCTGTTCAAAACCATCGGGAACAAGCACATGCGCACCTAGGTACATATCGCGTCCCCAGAACTTAGACAGACGTTCGCTGCGGATTTTGATGTGTTTAATGAACTCGGTGTCTTTCGGTTCTTCAATCGGCGGAATAATCGTGTTCAGGCTGATGGAAAAATTGGCAGACTTAGGGTCAAAGTTGATTTTTTGCGGTGTGCTGTAAATATTGCCCGGTTCCTGATTCCATTGCTGCCCTGCGCCTCTGTCCATCGGCACTTTAACGGTATGTCCCGTTGCTAATTGGCAGGTAGCGTACACGTGGAGCAGCGCCTGCACGTAATACTCGCCCTTAGGCACTTGTGAAAGACTTTCCATCGGATAGCCCAAAACTTTGCTGTCAAAAACAATCGGCTGTCCGGGCTTCCAGTTTTCTACATCCACACCGAAAATAATTTGCGTCTGGTGCGCATCGGTGATAGTGAAGCGCGGTTCGGGTGTGGCTTTGGTGGAAAGCATGAGCAGCAGGCGACCATCAAAATACGGCTTGCCTTCTGCCGCAGGGCTGTTGAGTTGTTCTTTAGAATAGGTTACGGTAAATCGCTGCGCTTGCAACTGCCACGAAAATGCAGACAAGCAGCAGAGCAATAGTAGGGTAAGCAGGTTTTTCTTCATATGATTTTCAGGTTTCGCGCCTTCAATCTAAGAAAAACCTGCGAAAAAGGTTTTACAACGGCATCAGAATAGCGCGGGCAGGTGCGCCGTCTGCACCTTGTATTTTTAGCGGCAGGCAGCAAAGCATATAATCGCCCGCGGCTACCTGCGACAAATCCAGCCCTTCCAGAATCACGATTTCCTTGCGCAAAATGATCCGGTGCGTTTCAAAACTGTCTTCGTAGCGCTGAATGGAGAGGTAGTCAATACCCAGCAGTTGGATGTCGTTAGCAACAGCCCACTCGGCGGCATCTGGGCTCAAGGCACAAAAATCGGGGTAGAACGTGCTGTTTTGCGTGTGCCAAAGGTCAGAGTTATCTGTTTTGAACAGCAGGCGCGGATGCAAGGCGCGGGTTTCTTTGGCTTGCTGCAATAGGTCGGCAGTAATGATGCGATGTCCGCGAAAGTCCAGCACCGAGCAAGGCCCTACCATGCGTTGCAGTTCCAAATCTGCGATGTGGCGCGTTTTGTCCAAGAAGTGCAGCGGTGCATCTACGTGCGTACCAATGTGCGCATTGGTGTGAATGATGGTAACGTTGGCCTCGTCGCCGGCGGCAATGCGCGAGGCATGGGAGGTAGAAAAGCCTACGCCACCCGGCCAAGCGACCAATTGCGAGTGAAGCGTAACAGAAATGTCAATAATTTGCATAAATCAAATCCGATAGTTTGGATGAAAATTTATTGATACAGTCAAAACTCAAAAGGCATCTGCTATGCGAAAGTAGAAGCCGTTTGTGCCTATGTCGGTTACTGCAAAATCAAACCGCGAGTAAATATTTTTCTCCTTATTGATGAGTACTCTGAGGCCAAGTCCGCCGGCATAGCGCATTTGCTGCCACTTCCATCCGTCTAACTCTTCAAAAACCTGCCCTGCGGAAGTAAAAGCAGCCACCTGCAAAAAGCGATTGAGCGGCTTGCGATATTCGATTTGTGCGGCAACGTGCTGCTTGTCCCTAAAGCGTCCTTGAAAAAAGCCGCGCATCATGTTAGGGCCGCCCAGCCTGTTCAGTTCCCTGAAAGGCATATCGCCTTGTGTAAAATTGCCCAGAAACTGCACGCCAAAAAAATCTTTTTTGAAAACTTTGAAATACTTCCGCGCATCAATCAGGTATTCGTCATAGGTGCTTCTACTGCCTAAAAAGCTGCGATAATGATGTGTGCCAAGTTCCAGATACCAGCCTCTGACAGGGCTGAAGGGGTTATCTCTAAAATCAAAAATGATATTGGGTCCTACACCTGAAACTCGGGTAGCGTTCAGTTTGCTGCCAAAGGGCTTATTGTCTCCAAAGCCGCCTGTGAAGAAAATATCCCATGTATCGCTGAAATTATAATTCAGCCCTGCGAATATCTTGTCTTTTGTCTTTCTAAGAACCTTACCTGTATTGTAGACGCGCTGATAGAAGAAATTGGTGTAGTCGTCTTCAGGAACAGTGTTATTGCCAACGCCCCAGTAATACTCGTTAAAATCAATATAGCCGCCTCTGTTTCTCAGAAACCATTTTTCATCTTTGGTATAAACCTGCCAGAAAACTTCTAAAGCGAGTTGGTTGCGTGCGCTGTACAAGCCTTGAATCCATGCAAAAGAATCACGAATCTTCCGATCGCCCGAAGTACCCGCATTAAAAAAATAATCAAGCGCCAGCCCACCTTTTAGCCCTGTTTCTGGACTGCTCTGGAGCACAGGAATAGGAATAAAACTCAATTTGCGTTTAACTAAAGAGTCCGGATGAAAACGCTGAAGAAACTTGCTTTGGGCAAACAGGTCTTTTTCTGCCAGCCAGCAAAACATGGCCAGTAAAAAGATGCGATAAATAGGAGAATAGCGCATAGATGAGAGAGAAGGCTCTACATACCAGCCAACTAATACTATATAACAGTTCTGCTATGCTAAATGTTGTCGGAGCCACGACGGCATCTGTAGTTAAAACACAATAGAGTTTTTTGGAATTTAATGGATTGATAATCAGTTGTTTGATTGAGGCTTACAATGCTACCAATTGCAATCTCTCTTACGTTTGCAGTAGCAATATAAAAGGGGTAACTTGAAGAAATAAGAGGGCAATACCCTGACAATCCCTTTAGTGAAAAACTCGTCCCGTAGATAAGGGTCGCCCTCTTCTTATCCGAAAGTTTGGACAGTTCCTTAGGCTGCCAGCCTGTGTAAGAGGATAAACCTATTCGGATCATTTACTTCAATCAGTCAACGTAAAATTACAAAAATTATGTGCACTTACATCGGTCTGGACGTCGGTAAAGCGGACATTCAATATCATTACTTGCGCGAAGGCAAGGCTTTCATCGGAAAATTTGCTAACACCCAGCAGGCGATTGCTGCCTTCATTGACCAACTGTCCCCCGATGCACAGCGATTATGGAAGCTACGGGCGTATACCATTTCCCTTTGTGTTTTGCTTTACAGGAGGCAAACCCTGTAGCTACCAGTCGGGGCGAACAGTCAAAAAAGGTATCATTTGCCGACAGGGTGCACCCCTGCTCCGCTCGCTGCTTTACAACTGTGCCAAATCTGCCAAACGCTACCATACCGCCTGCAAGGAAATATATAGCAGACTTAGAGCCAAGGGCAAGCCACACAAAGTGGCAATGGTAGCGGTCATGCATCAACTCGTCAGACAAGTATTCGCTGTGGTGAAAAGTAAACAAGCCTATATGGACGACTATCATGTATCAGCCGGAAACACTAAAAAAATTGGCTCTCTGGCTTGCACTTGAACACAGTTCCTACGGGATAAAACCGCATGATAGATGATTCGTTTCCCGTGCATCAGTACGCTGTAGGATCGTACTTTTTGGATAAAACCGCATGATAGATGATTCGTTTCCGTATAACTGTTTTATTGCCCCAAAAGCAGCAAGCCAAAGGTTGTATGTACGTTCAAACTTGCAAAGACTCATCTTGGGCATGAAAATTATGCTCTTT
Organism: Rhodoflexus sp.; assembly: GCF_053489755.1. Lineage (NCBI taxonomy): Bacteria > Pseudomonadati > Bacteroidota > Cytophagia > Cytophagales > Thermoflexibacteraceae > Rhodoflexus > Rhodoflexus sp. The sequence goes on along the minus strand of NZ_JBRCHD010000038.1, from coordinate 7,720 downwards.
ATTGCATATTGCTAAAGCTGGCAGCTGCAAAAAGTATGTAGCGAGCTAAAAAGAATGCTACTTGTTATCAGAAAATCACAATACCGATTTTGCTTTGCCTTAACCATTAGCTGCCAAAAAACGTTTACGAAGTAATAACTTTATAGTCATGCAAATCACAGGAACAACAACTTATCAACAGATAGCCGTCGGATGTTGGGGCATCATTGACGCGCAGGGGGAAAAATGGCGCATGGTCAATCCACCTACCGAACTTCAGCAGGATGGTTTAAAGGTGCGTGTTGAAGCACAGCCTGCTCAAGAGGCGGTTTCTATTTTTATGTGGGGGAAGCCCATTTTTGTTACTGATTTTAGTATTTTAGGCTAACCATTTACACATCGTCAATTATGCTGTACACGATCGGATTTGTTGCGCTACTGGCCTCTGCCGTTATCTGGCTTTTTCTGAAAACCAAAAGCCTGATTTATGCCGCTTTTTTTGGTAGAAGTTTCTGGGTTTCACTGATTTTATACATTCTGGGTTTGTATTTCGAAGATACCGCTCTGATTGTCAAGTTGTTCCTGATGCTGCCTATGGATGCAGCTATTTTCATCAGTATTTTGCTGTTGTTCAATCGCTACGTTACGGGTTCTAAACTCTGGTTTAGCGTTGTGGCTGCGGTGCTGCTGGCAATCAAGTTTTTCTTTTTCGATATAGCAGCCAATGCTGTTGATTGGCTAAGACAATACAATCCATCAGGGCAGCAAACAAGCGCGATGCAGTCCCTTCCGCCGCTGACACTGGCAGGCGAGGCAGAGTTGCTGATTGATCTGAATACAAAATATACACCCTCGCAGTTGTTTGCCAAAGCTAAGGCGATGGGTGTTGTTTGTCGTCCGGCTTTCCCTAACGTGGCTCGCCCCGATGACACCTCTTTAGACGAATTTTATGTAGTTGATATTCCCGATGATCGCTTGCACGAGTGGCAAAGCATTGCACAGGCATTCCAGACTGCGGGGCTGATTGATGGCTTTGAGGCGAACGAGGTAATGAAGGTAGAGTTGCCCGCTGCTTCACCTGCGCGAGGCAAGCAGCCTACTTTCGGGCTAAACGATCCGGGCGTAGCGCAACTTTGGGGCTTCAGCGCTATGCAAATGCAGGAACTCTTTGACTTGCTCAAAGATATACAACCACAAAAAATTGCTCGCATTGCTATTTTGGATACCGGCGTGGACGGCGCACATGAAGATTTACAGGGCAATTTTCACTCGACCAAGCGCAGTTACGACACTGATCCTGTCGGACACGGTACGCATTGTGCAGGCATTGCCGCAGCAGTCAGCAACAATGGCAAAGGCATAGCCTCTTTTGCTCCGGATAATAATTTTGTGCGCGTAACTTCTATTCGCGTATTGAACAGATTCGGCGGCGGCACACAGCAGGATATTATCAACGGCATTATAGAGGCTGCCGATAAAGGCGCAGACGTAATTTCTCTTTCCTTAGGTGGGCCTTCGTTCGACAGCGAACAACGCGCTTATACGGAAGCAGTCCGCTATGCGCATCAGGCAGGCGCAATAGTTGTAGCTGCTGCGGGTAATGCAGATGAAGACGCTGCTAATTTTGCACCAGCCAATGTCAAAGGCGTAATTACAGTTGCAGCCTTAGACGAGCAACTGCGCAAAGCCGGATTTTCGAACCATGTGCGCAATATCGCCATGCCAATTGCCGCACCGGGGGTTAATATTTACTCTACTTTCCCGAAAAATGAGTATAAATCCCTGAGCGGTACTTCTATGGCTACGCCTTATGTAGCAGGTCTGCTTGGGCTGATGAAGTCCATCCGCCCCGAGCTGACAGCCGAAGAGGCTTACAGCATCTTAGAGAAAAGCGCAGCCTCTGTTCCCGATGCAAAAGATACGGGCAAGCTCATCCAGCCGGGCAAGGCAGTTGAGTCTGTCCAAAAAATGACCGTTCAATTCTAATCATCGCAGCCTCCCGAGAACAGCATCGCTAGCGATTGGCGTAGCGTCTGCCCAGTGTGATCAGCGCTACACCTGTCAGGATGATGGCAGATGCTGTTAGTGTGTGCCCGCTGAGCGATTCGTTGAGGAACAGCCAGCCCAAAATAATAGCAATTACAGGGTTCACATATGCGTAAGTAGAAACCAGCGCCGGCGGTGCATTGCGCATTAGCCAGTTATAGGAGGAGTAACCGACAAATGAGCCAATAAAAATCAGGTAGCCCATCGCCAGATAGGTAGCATGATTCATGCGGCTGATGGCAAATAGTGCATCAGGTTCGGTAAACGTGCTGATAATCAGCGCAAAAATGCCGCCCGCCAGCATCTGAATAGCTGTTGATTGCAAAGGCGGAGGCATGGTCAGGTAGGGGGCGCGCAGCGAGCCATATGCCCATGACATAGAGCCTATCAGCACCAGCACGGCAGGAAACCAGACCAAATCGGAGGTGTTCAGCCCGGCAAAGGGATTGAGCAGTACGCCCATGCCCACAATACCGAGCAGTAGTCCTGTTACGGTGAGCTTGTGCGGGCGCAGCTTGCTGAAAAGCGCAAAGTCCAGCACGACTGTCCAGATGGGCAGCGTCGCTACGAGCAGCGCAACCAGCCCCGTCGGCATGAACTTGATGGCATAGGAAAGCGCCGTATTCCCGATCCCGACGAGCATGATGCCAACTTGTGCCGCCCCCCATGTCTGTTGCAAAGTGGGCAATACAGGGCGTTGATTTTTCGCCATGCGCCACAAAACAGCAACGAGCAGCAAGATGATGCCGCCAACCAAAAAGCGCATAGATGAGGCAAGAACGGGAGGCAGCACCTCCAACGTGTAGCGCACTCCCAAAAAAGTAGAACCCCAAACCAAATAAATAACCGTCAGGTTTAGATAAACGGGCAGCGATGTTTTTTGCACGGCTTATGATGAGAAAAATTATATTCTTACAGGTGCTGTTACAGACAATAATTCTTTGCGACTTTGCGAAAAATCATTGCGTCCTTTGCGGTTGAACCTTTTTTTACCGCAGAGAGCGCCGAGTTTAAAACGCAAAGTTCGCTGAGTTTGATATTAGATGCTATAAGCGATTGGCAACATAAACTCCGCCGACAATCAGCCCCATGCCTGCCATGTGCAGCAGCCCGAAGTCTTCGCTGTCGGCAATGCCCCAGAGCAGCGCCACCAGCGGAATCAGGTAAGTAACCGAACTGCCAAACACAGGCGAAGTCATTTGCACCAATTTGTTGAAAAATATCAGCCCCAGCGCAGTACCGAAGATTCCCAGAATGCTAATATAGCCAAAAGCGGCCCAGGCATCGCTGCCTTGCGCCAGTTTGGCAGGTACATTTTCAAAGGCGAACAAATAGCCGAGCGCAAGCGGTCCGACCATCATCATGGCGATAGACGACACTGCCAGCGCAGGCAGTTGGCGCAGGTATTTGCCAATAATATTGACGCTGATGCCGTAACAAAACGTTGCGGCAACAATCAGCAGCGTGTAGGGGTTGAAATCGCCCACTTCGCCGCCCGACTGCACCCAGCTAAGCCCGATTGAGCCTGTAAAACCCATTGCAATACCGATAAATTGCCATTTTCTCAGTTGCAAAGAAAAAAACAAAACCCCGACAATGAGTGTGAAAATCGGAGTCAAGGCGTTGAGGATGCCTACTACTGAACTTGCGAGGTATTGCTGCGCCGTTGCAAACAGGAAAGCAGGCAGCAAATTCCCCAAAAATCCGGTCAGAAAAACGTAGGGGCGACTTTTGACAGGAACGAGTTTCCAGTTGCTGAAAGCCAGCGGCAGGAGTAGCGCAAAGGCAATCACGATGCGCAGCGCACCTACTTCGCCTGCGGAAAACACCGTCAGCCCGCGTTTCATCAAAATAAACGAACTGCCCCACACAAAAGCGAGCAGGAATAAAATCAGCCATGCCAGCTTTGAACCGGCGTTGGGACTACTCATGTAACAACCTGTTTTTCAATGGTTTGAATCAAAAATCCTGCGGCGGCGAGGTGTTCCCAGTAGCGTGGATAGGATTTTTCCACAACTTCGGGGCGTTCTATCTGCAAGGGATGCAGCAGGGCAAGCGGCGCAAATGCCATTGCCATGCGGTGGTCTTTGTAGGTGTGAATCATTTCGGCAGGAGCTTGCAGCGGCGTAACTTCGTTGCCGTGTACGTAGAGCGTATGTCCGTCCTCTTCGCGGGTAGCAATGCCAAATTTGGCAAGCTCGGTTTGCAGCGCGGTCAGGCGATCCGTTTCTTTGATGCGCAGACTTTCCAGTCCGGTCAACTTCATGCAAATCCCTTTGGCCGCGCCGATAACGGCAATCGTCTGCGCTAAATCGGGGCAGTCGCTGAAATCCCACTCAAAACGATCTACCTGCGAAATTTTGGTGAGTTGCAAACCGTCGTTGGTGAAGTCGGATTTGATGCCCAGCCGCTCCATGATGTCCGTAATCACGCGGTCGCCTTGCAGCGAGTCGGTTTTCAGCCCCAGCAGGCGAACATCGGCTTTTTGCGCCAGCGAAGCTATGCTAAACCAGTAGCTGGATGCCGACCAGTCAGACTCTACCGCGTAGGAAGCCGCGCTATATGGTTGTTGCGGCACGTGAATCGTATCGCCCGTCCATTGTGCGCTTGCTCCAAAGCGCTGCATCAGTTGCAGCGTCATTTCAATATAAGGGCGCGAACCTACCTTGCCTGTCAGTTGCAGGGTCAGCCCTCCCGGCACTACGGGCGCAATCATTAGCAGCGCCGAAATGTACTGGCTGCTCACATCGCCGCGAATCGTTATGCGGTTTTGGCGCGGTGCAAAACCGTTGATGCGGATAGGAGGGAAACCCTCGTTCTTTTCATAGGAAATATCAGCGCCGATTTCGCGCAGCGCATCTACCAGAATGCCGATTGGGCGCTCCTGCATCCTTGCCGTGCCTGTCAGCAGGCTTTTGCGATTCGTTACAGCACAATAAGCCGTCAGAAAGCGCATGGTTGTGCCTGCATCCAGTACGTCCAACACTTCGCCGTCGGAGGCGAGCAAGCGCTGCATCGTTTGCGTATCGCGGGCTTCGGAAAGATTGTCCAACTTGCACGGCTGGCTGCAAAGCGCGGCTATAATCAATGCGCGATTGCTTTCACTTTTAGAAGAAGGTAGTGGCACGATTGCCTGTACTGTGCCGGTTGGGTGTTGCAGTGCCAGCGCAAATGCCTGATTGATAGTAGTTAATTCCATGTAGAAAAACGAGACTGCACAAAGATATGCGTTTTTTTCAGGTGGCGAGGCTTGTTAAACTCTGTCGGTTTCACGTAAATTGTGGCATAATCTGCAAGAAGTAATGAAATTGGTGCAAGTGGATTTCTTTGTGAGGTTGGCGTTGTTGCTAGGACTATGGCTGTCGTTTGGTCACTTACCGGCTCGTCACCCCCCCACCATAGACAGTTTGGAGCGCTCCCTGCAAGGGCCGCAACCCGATACAGTACGCATCCGCACGCTTAACCAACTGGCATTTCTGCTGCGCAATTCGCAGATTGAAAAAGCCCGCACCTATGCCGAAGCAGCCTACAAACTTTCGCAAAGCGCCAATTATAAGCAGGGTATGGCAGAAAGTCTGGGCTTTCTGGGCTTGATTTATTACCGGCTCGGGATGCACGACCGAGCTGTTGATCGCCATTTGCAGTCGCTCAAATTATTTGAAGAACTCAAAGACAACCGCCAGATTGCGTTTCGCTACAACGACATCGCCAATATCTATGTTACGCAGGGCTACTACGACCGCGCCCTGGAATATCACAACAAGTCGTTGGCGCTCAAACAGTCCATCAACGACAGGGAAGGCGTGGCTACCAGCCTGAAAAATATCGCCAACATGTACCTGATGCAGAAAAAGTACACCGAGTCGCTGGAATACTGCTTCAAAGCGCTGCCCATCGCCGACTCACTTGGCGACCAGCGTTTGCGCGGGCATATTTTTCAGTTTTTAGGTGAAATCTATCTGGCACAAAAGGACTACAAACGCGCCATTGAATACCTGCAAAAATCGTATGACATCAAGGCGGCTATCAATGAGCAATTTACCCTTGCCCGCCTGATGAACAGCATTGGCAATGCTTATTTGAAGCAAAACGACGTACCACGTGCGCTGAAATATTACGAGGAAGCGCTCGCGCTGGCAAAAAAGACAGGAGTAAAATTGGAGGTTCAAATTTCCTATAACAATATTTCCAATGCGTACCGCCTGCTGAATGACTACAGAAAAGCCTATGACTACCACGTGCTTTTTACAAGCATGAAAGATTCTATTTTCAACGAAACAAGCCGCGAAAAAATTACTGCACTGGAAACGCGTTTTCAATCGGAAAAAAAGCAGGCTGAAATAGATCGCCTGAACATTGAAAGTAAGCTCCAACAGCAGCAGATCAAGCAACAAAACCAACGATTTTACTTTATTTTAGGATTGTTGGGGCTGTTCGTAGTCTTTGCAGTGGCTTTGCTGCGCGTCAACCGCCTGCGCAAAAACGCCAATGAGTTGCTCCAACAGCAGAAACAGGAAATTGAGCGGGTTTATCAGGAGCTGGAATTGAAAAATAACGACATCACAGCCAGTATCAACTATGCCAAGCGCATTCAGTCGGCTATTATTCCGTCAGAGGAACGTCTGCGCTCTATCTTCCCCGAATCGTTTGCCCTGCTCAAACCACGCGATATTGTCAGCGGCGATTTTTATTTTTTGGAAAAAGTGGTTGTCGCAGACGGCAGCGAAAGAATAGTGCTTGCCGCTGCCGATTGTACGGGGCATGGTGTACCGGGCGCACTGATGAGCATGGTAGGCAACGACCTGCTCAGTCAGATTGTACACGAGCGCCACATCATACATCCCGATCTGATTCTCAATCAATTGCACCAGAATTTGCGCCGCGTACTGAAAATTGAAGACAGCGACAGTCGCGACGGGATGGACATTGCCGTTTGTACCTTTGATTTGGCTGCCCGACAGTTGGAATATGCCGGAGCGATGAGTCCACTCTACATTGCCCGCAACGGCGAAATTACAAAAGTCAATCCTGATAAAAAGCCGATTGGCGGCAGGATAGCCGGTTATTCAGGCTCGTTTACGCGCTGCACCTTTGATATTGAAGGCGATACAATGATTTATTTAGCTTCCGACGGCTACCAAGACCAGTTCGGCGGTATTCAGAACAAAAAGTTTATGTCCAAAAACTTACGCCAACTCTTGCAGGATATTCATACGCTCCCAGCCTACCAGCAGCAGCACAAGTTAGAAGCTACGCTTGCTCACTGGATGAGCTTCGGCCCGCAGAAACAAACCGACGATATTTTGCTGATTGGTATTCGTTTGAAAGGCTAAATTAATTGCTGCGGCTGATGATTTTTTGCACAACTGCTTCTGAAAGTCCGGTGAGTTTGGCAAGCATGGTAACAGAAAGTCCTTCTGCATGTCCGCGCAGGATAACTTCGGTTGCCTTGGCGATTTCGCCTTCCTCGAACGCCGTATCCAATGAATTTTTCAAATCGCGGTAATATTTGAGGCTGTCTTCGTAGGAGAGCAGTTCATCGCGGTTGAACTTGGCAATTTCTGCTACTTCAAAGAGCCGCTCAAAAATTCGTTCGCGTAGTTTGTCAGGCACGCGGTCTAAGCGATTGAGATTTTTGATAACAAAGAGCCACTTGTCAAATCTGGTTTCCAGTTCGTCCAGCGTTTTGTTGAAT